>CAZHDQ010000169.1:0-6103 GCA_964531595.1 uncultured Anaeromyxobacteraceae bacterium | reverse complement strand
AAGGGACTTTTCCGCCCGTGCCGGGTAGAATCGGACCCCACGAGGTACGCGATGCGCGGACGATTGCGGCCCGAGAAGGGGGATGCGAATGGGTCGAACTAGCCCCGGAATGCGGATCGTCAGCACTGCGCTGGTGATTACCTGGCTAATTGTACCGGCCGCAGTCGTCGCTCAGGACCAGACCGACACCACCGCCGAGGCGACGCTTGAGTCGTCGAACCCCACCCCACCCGTGCCAAAGCAAGATCCCGGCGAGCACCAGCGCCGGACGGCTAAACGCATCGACGAATTGATCGCGGGCACACTGGACCCGGACATCGACCCGGCCGACCTGTTTCGTGAGGACCTTGTAGCCACAGACGCGGATATCACGGGGAATAAACTGGCCGGCCTCTTTGAGCCACCTTCGCCGCCACCGCCACCGCCACCGTCGAAGGCAAAGCGCGGCCAGGCTCGTCGCCGGAAGCCGCCGCCGGTCGCGCCCCAGATCGACCCCGCCGAAAAGGATCTGGCAGACCTGCATGACGCACGGCAAAGATTCCTGTCGCTGCCGCCCCAACGACAGGCCGAAATCCTGCGGATCCACGCGGACCGACGGATCGAACGGGACGCCCTGGCCAGACGTGACGATGAACACGCAGCGGTCGCCAAGGAACTGCAGGAACGGGCACAGCGCATCCGGGCTCTGGTCCGCGGGGAACTGGACGTATCACTGGAACCCGCCCCGCTTTTGGTGCTGGACCTTTCCGCCCCCTGGGTAGGCGAGGCCGTGCGAGCGGGCATCCTTGTCGACGCCCATCCAACCGAACAGGCTGCCTTGCACAGTCCCCTGGTCGAGGCTGGTCGCGATGTTCTGGCAGCTTTGGCCGAGTTTCGCGACCGTAGCGAACCCGAGCGGCAGGCATTGCTGAACCTGCACGCCAAGCGACAAATCGAAACCATCGAGGCAGCCAAAGCCGACACCGCAGCCATGCAGGACGAATCCCGGCACGCGCAGGACTCGGCGACCCGCGCCGCGGAAGAACGCGTCGAGGCGCTGATCCAGGCTCAGGAAGCAGCCAGCCATACGGCGCGACTGGGTGCCAAGGAACGGGCTCGCCTGCTGGGCGTCCGCGAGGCCCAGGCCTTGTTCGAAGCCGACCTGATCCGACGAACAACAGTAACGCACGAGCGGGAAGCCGCGATCGCCCAGGCCCGCACCGAATTCGCCGAATTGGCCCGCCGGATCGACGCGGACGAGGCCCCCGCATCCGAGGCCGAAGCGCGCTGGCCCGAGTTGCGGACCGCGCTGACGAAGGCGCGGCGGGATTTCCGCCAGGCGATTCAGGAACTGGACACCCCCTCGGACCAGGTGCCCGAGGTCGGGGAAGGCGTCGACTTGGCAGAGGTTGCCGAGGACGACCGCACTGGGTTGCGCGAACTGCGGGAAGCTCTGCGGTCGGAGGCGTCCCGTCTGGGCGTGAAGGCTGCCGACGCCCGGACCGAAGACGCCGACACCCTGTCTCGGCAGGTGGCGACCCTGAACGATGCGCGGTTGTTGCTGCTTGTGCATATGGACAGCGCTTTGCGGGACCGATTGACAGGCTTTGGCATCGATGGCTTGGAGCAGGCTTCAGGCGCCCTGGAACAGGCGAGATTGCAGGTCCGCTGGCGCATCCGCTCGATACCCAAGGCGTTTGAAACAGCGCGGATCCGCTTCCTGCGGGCCCCCGAAAACGCGTTACTGGCACTGATCTACCTGGCGGGACTGTTGATGGCCTTCCGATGGTGGCGGCGGCACGCCGATGCGACGCTGGATCGGGCTTCATTGCACTGGGAGACCCGCCGCCCCGCAACCCTTTTCACCCGCTCGATGGCAACTGGATTCGGTTACCTGCGAAGCATCCGTCAGCCGATCGAATGGCTGGTATTGATCCTGGCCGTCCGCATCGTCGCCGGGGACTTTTCGCAACTGCCCGAGGCCCGGATCGTCTGGTTGGTCCTGAAGTGGCTGCTGTTGGCTGGCGTGATCATCCATGGTGTGGACGCCCTGGTCGAACGCTTTGCGACCCGGATCGGCGTGACCAGCGAAGACCGTCGGGCCGCATCGGAGCTGAGGCGCAAGTCGCTGCGACTAATCGGATTGGTAGCCATCGTCATCGGACTGGGGCTTAGCGGCATCCGCGACTTGCTAGGGCAAGGCACGCTGTACGCCTGGGCCGGCAAACTGACGTGGCTGCTGGTGCTACCGGCGATCGTCGTTCTGGTCCGCTGGTGGAAGCCCACGGTGTACGAACGGCTTCAGCCGCATCAAGCAAAGAACACGTTGGCCGCCCGAATTTTGGTACACCCCACTGGTATCCGCGGCTTTGTAGGCGCGACCATCGGCGGCATGTGGCTGCTGGGCGACGGCATGTATCGCTGGCTGATGACCCAGATCGGCGGCGTGTCTGCCTATCGAAGGGCCCATGCGTACCTGTTCCGGCGGGAGGTCCAGCGCCAAGCCCAGTTGCGGGAACAGGTCGAGGTGTTGCCGCTGCTGTCCGGTCCAGCGGCCGCCGCTTTGGCATCGGAGGGACCGGCCAACCCTTGGGTGGCTGGCCCGCCAGAAAGGGCACTGGACGACCTGGTTTCAAAGGTGCGCCAACCTGTTTCAAACCTGTTTGCGGTCGTCGGCGAACGCGGCCTGGGCAAGACAACGTTCCTTGCCGCTTTGCAATTGCGGGTCGCGGACACGGCCAACCTCGCGCTGTCCTGCCCCGGGAACGACCTCGGCGCGCTGATGTCGCGATTGGCGGTCGCACTGGACCTGCCCGCGGACGCGGACGATGCGTCGATTCGGTCGGCGCTGATAGACCGCGATCCGAAGTTGGTCACCATCGACGACTGCCAGCGACTGATCCGGCCGGCGATTGGGGGACTGGATGCACTTGCCCGCCTGGTCGAACTGGCACGCAACCTACCCATGAAAACCACCTGGGTGCTGGCGCTGGAATCCCCGGCGTGGCATTTCCTGAGTCGTGCAATGGCGCCCCAGCCCATGTTCGATCGTGTGGTTACGCTGTCGCGGTGGTCCGAGGACCGGATCACCGAACTGCTGTCTTCCCGAACAACGCGCGCCGGCATCACCCCTCGTTTCGATTCACTGATCCAAGACGCCAATGCGCCACCAGAGGCCCTGCTGGGCGATAAAGAACGAACCCAGCGGGGGTTTTTCCGGATGCTGTGGGACTTCTCGGACGGCAATCCTTCGGTGGCGCTTCACTTCTGGCGAACGTCGCTGCGGCAGCGACCGGATGGCGAGGTCCAGGTGCTGCTGTTCGACGCGCCGGAACCCACGGATCTGGAAAGCATGCCACTGCCGGTCTTGTTCGTGTTGCGTGCGCTGGTCCAGATGGGCCAGGCGACGGCGGAAACTCTGGCGGCCGCGACGCGCGAACCCCTGCACGACGTGCAGGACGTACTTCGCTTCGGGGCCGAGGCGGGCTGGCTGGACCGGGACAAGGACGCCTACCGGCTGTCCTGGCAATGGTACCGGGCGGTGACGCGCGTCCTGTCACGCCAGCATCTGCTGGTGGTCTGAACGGATGAAAACGAAATGAAACGACCCGCACCTCCGGCGCGCCCTCATAAGGTTGGTCGCCTTGCTCTGCCTCTGGCCGCCGGCATTCTTGCGGCCCCGGCGATTGCCTTGGCGCAAAAGGTCGAGGTAGAGGCTGTCACCCAGATCATCCGAGTAATCCGATGGGGCGGTGTCCTGACATCGCTGGGTCTGATCGTCGGCGTCTGGATCCTGCTCAAATTCATGGCCGCGTTCGTCGAGGGCTTGAGCCGCCGGTTCGTGGGCCGCCGGATGACGTTCCAAAAGATCGCTACTTTCCTGCAATTCTTTTTGTATATCGGCACCGCCATCGCCACACTGATGCTCAGCTTCCGCTTGGACGACAGGGTGCTCACGGTGATCGGCGGCACCGTTGCCGTGTCGGTAGGCTTCGCGGTCAAGGATCTGGTGGCTTCGTTTGTGGCAGGCATCACGATCATGTTCGACCGGCCGTTCCAGGTCGGCGATCGCGTTTCATTCGGTGGACAGTACGGCGACATCCGTGCGATCGGCCTGCGATCGGTCCGAATGCAGACGCTGAACGACAATATCGTCACGATCCCGAACAACAAGTTCCTGTCGGACATCACGTCGTGCGGGAACTACGGCGCCTTGGACATGCAGGTCGTCACGGACTTTTTGGTCGGCGTGGACCAGGATGTCGAGCAAGCACGGCGGATCGTTTACGAAGCTGGGCTGTCCAGCCTTTACGTGTTCCTGCCCAAGCCCATCACGGTCGCCGTCTCCAGCCTTATCGAGAGCAACTACGTCGCCGTACGCCTGCGCCTGCGTGCCTACGTGCTGGACACGAAATTCGAGAACGCACTCGTGACCGACGTGACTCTGCGCGTGATGTCCGCCTTCCGAGATGCGGGCATCCAGCCGCCGGCTATGCTTCATCGGCCATTGGCCGGGGCTGATACCCCGAGGGTACCGACATGACTTCGCGACTTCCGAAAGCAGTAATATTCGACCTGGGTGGCGTGCTGATCGACGTGGACACGCACCGTGGCCTGTGGCCCCGACTGGCTGGCACAGCACCGGGCGAACTGGACTTGGCACGCTTGGTCGCGGACCCGATGTTCGTGCGGTTGGGACGGGGTCTGATTGACCCCCGGTCGTTTTGGCTTGAGGTCCGGGAGCGCCTGGGAGAGGACTGGGATTTCGACACGTTCGTCGAGCTTTGGTGCGACATCTTCACCCAAAAACCCGACATGGAAGCGCTGTTCTTCGAGATCGCCGACCACGTGCCGGTGGGCCTGCTATCGGACACCGAACCGTTTCACTGGCCGCACCTACTGACTCGGATGCCGGTGCTGCAGGCCATTCCCCGCCCTACCCTGTCATACCAGGTAGGTATGCTGAAGCCCGAGCCGGACTTCTACCGGTTGGCCGCGCTAAACGTGGGCGTGCCGCCCGAGCAATGCTTTTTCGTAGACGACGTCTTGCGCAACGTGGACGGTGCCCGAGCCATTGGCATGGATGCCGAGCAGTTCATGGACGCGGGAACGCTGCGGCGGCAGTTGGTGGCTCGGGGCCTGCCCCTTGCGGCCGGATAAACCCAACCAGGGGCATTCATCGTTTCGAACATGCTTTCGGGGGTGGTGGGCGATACTTGGATTGAACCAGTGACATCGTCCACGTGAATTGAAAGCTTTACCTGCGATATAAATGGCTTTTGCGACGCTGACGCGGGCCTACAGCCAGTTGGGGGAGCTTTTTCACTCCCCCCCCCCGCTGGAAACGACCCGTAACCCCCTGTCCTGCAACGCCCGGAAGCGTAACAGGACAACCCGTCACAACCCGCAACGAAAAAGCGGTGGACCAAGTGTTGGACGGATCCCTAGCCCGAAGCGTTGCCTTCACACATCGTCATGTGTAATTTCTGGTGTGGAGGTGATGACCATGGCAACGAACCTCTGGTTGGAGGTGTTGCTGCTGCCCTTTTTGCCGGACGGCTTGCGGGTTTTGCGCTCTATATCGTGGCGAACCAGGCGTTCTTCGCAATCGCGCGGTCTCTCGGACTCCGAATCGGTGTGACGGTGTTCTCGGGAGGATGACGGGCCGCCGCACTTCGAGACGGAGGTCTCGCACGAGCAGTTCGCAGGGGATTGGCGCATCGGTGTGGGGTTGTCGCAGAGGCCGTCGTCCTGGGGGACACTTCTGCGAGGAGGCGTGGAATTCGAAGGCACCGACGGTCTTGTGTTCTGGACCATTTAGGTTCTTCTTCTCGTTGGACGCTCAGGTGCCGCTATAGACTTCGCGGCGGTTCCCGACCTTGATTACCACCACGACGAGGACCTCGTCCCGGATCTCGTAGATAATCCTGTACATGCCCTGGCGTACGCGGAAGTAATCGGATCCCGTAAGCTTCTCGCAGCCTTGACCTCGCGGTTCCTCGGCCAGTTCGTCAATTCGCCGTAGGATGCGCGAGACGTCCGCCTTAGGGAGGCGGCGTAGATCCTTGGCGACCGAGTCTCGAAACGTCAGGCTATATCTTGCCATGCGACTTCAGATCCTTGA
>CAZHDQ010000168.1:0-6139 GCA_964531595.1 uncultured Anaeromyxobacteraceae bacterium | reverse complement strand
GACTGGATGTCAGCGCGTGGTAGTTCGCGATGAAATAGAAGCAATCATGCCCCTCTGCCTGTAACCGGACGAATTGGCGGATCGCGCCGAACCAATTCCCGATGTGCAGTCGACCAGATGGTTGTACGCCGCTTAAAATCCTCATGGTCGCGGAGCCTACCGGGCGCACGCCGCCGTGTCAATCGCAACGGCGCGCGTAAACGGCACGCGCTTTCCCGCTCACGGGGAAACGGTCTACACTCGGTCCGGAAATGGAGGCCTTGCATGGATTGGTTCCAGGCGCTGGTGCTGGGCATTGTCGAGGGCGTGACCGAGTATCTGCCGGTCAGTTCGACGGGGCACCTGATCCTCGCCCAGCGCGCGCTTGGAATACCTGCCTCCGAGGCGGCCGACGCCTACGCCATCGTCATCCAGGCCGGAGCTATCCTGGCCGTGGTCCAAGTGTACGCTCACCGAGTCGCTCAGATGACATCCGGGCTCTTCGGTTACGACCGCGAGGGGCGACAGATGGCACTGGGGTTGCTGGTCGCGCTGGCGCCGGCCGTGTTGATCGCGGCCCCACTGGAAGGCTTGATCAAGCAACACCTGTTCGCCCTACCGCCAATCATTGCCGCGTGGGCTGTGGGCGGCCTGGCGATACTGGCCGTGTCATGGAAACGTCGCCGCAACCAGACCGGCCCCCTCGCCGGAAATACGCTGGAATCCCTGACGTGGCGCGCCGCGCTGATCATCGGAGCCTTCCAGGTGCTGGCAGTGTGGCCCGGCACCTCGCGCAGTTTGGTCACGATCCTGGGCGGCCTAGCGGTCGGACTGTCGTTGACCGCAGCCGTCGAATTCAGTTTCTTGTTGGGGGTTGTGACACTGACCGGAGCTACCGTGCTGGACACATTCCAACACGGCGGCGCCATGATCGACGCGTACGGTTGGCTGCCGCTGGTCATCGGTTTCTTGGCAGCGCTGCTGTCTGCCGAGATCGCGGTCCGCTGGATGTTGGCGTTCATCGTTCGGCGTGGCATGGGACCGTTCGGCTGGTACCGACTGGTCCTGGCCGCTGTCGTGGCCATCCTGATGGTCCTGGGCGTCCTCTAGTATGGACCGGGGCGCCTTCCAGACGACCGTCTGCGTGAGACACTGACTCATCGCGGACTTTTGGCACGTGCCTATTCGCGCCCCGGTAACCCTTGCAGTGCGGGAGGAAGCCTGACGACATGGAGTGTAAGTTCACGCGCCAGGTAACATCTATTTCCAGGGATTACGCCGAGCCGAGTCGCCATGCGAGGCCCTACTCGGGTGGATTGCGCCGAAACGACCGCGGCGGGCGAACCCTGCTGGCTGTCGTCACCCTCGCGTTCACACTCGGAGGATGTTCGTTGCCCAGCCTTGAAAAAAGGTCCATTTCAGTTGCCGCCAGCAGTGCGCAGACGTCCGGCACGTGGCTCGGTCAGGCAGTGGACGCCCGGAGCGCGGATCATCCCGGGGAAAGCGGTTTCCTTGTGCTTGCCAATCCTCACGTTGCGTTCGCGACGCGCGCAGTTCTCGCCCGGGCTGCCGAGCGCACGAACGATGCGCAGTACTACATCTGGCGTTACGAGTGACCTATACTGGCTTGGTAGAAGCGGCAACGGCATAGTGCGCCTTGATCGTGAACCGGAGGCTGGCTGGTCCAAACAGTTGGTCGGGACGGTGCTCGGATGGCTGCCGATCGAATGGATGCTCTGACCAAAATGGAGGAAGCCCGATGCAATCCCCACCGACCCGCCACACCAAGATCGTATGCACCCTGGGCCCTGCCAGCGAGGATCCCGCCGTTTTAGACGCAATGATCCGGGCCGGTATGGACGTCGCGCGCCTGAACTTCAGCCACGGCACCCACGAATCACACGAAAGCCTTCTAACCGGGGTCCGACAGGCGGCCGACCGGGCCGGACGGGTGATCGGGATCTTGCAAGATCTGTCCGGCCCCAAGATCCGGGTGGGGCACCTGCCCGAAGACGGCGTGGCGTTGGTGGAAGGCGCGCAGGCCATCTTCCGTTGTGCTGCGGACGCCCGCTGGTCCGTCGACGGCATCATTCCGGTGGTGTTTGCCGGGTTGACCTCGGACCTGGCACCGGGAACGCGACTGCTGTTCGATGACGGCACCATGGAAGTCCGCGTGGACCATGTCCTGGATGACATTGTCGAGGGGACGGTGGTCCGGGGCGGGCGGCTGCGATCGCGCAAGGGCCTGAACCTGCCCGGTGTCGACCTGCGGACGCCCAGCGTGACACCCAAGGACCTGGACGATCTGGAGTGGGGATTGGCCCATGGGGTCGATGCAGTGGCCTTGTCTTTCGTCCGTCGGGCCTCGGACCTGGATCCGGTCCGCAGGCGCCTGGACGCCTTACCACCCCTTGAACGGCCTCTGCTGTACGCCAAGATCGAAACGCCTCAGGCGGTGGACAACATCGATAAAATCCTATCGGTCGTGGATGGCATCATGGTGGCGCGGGGGGATCTGGCGGTGGAAATGGACTTCGAATGCGTCCCCCTGATCCAGAAACAACTGCTGCGCCTGGCGGCACTGGCCGATATTCCGACGATTACCGCGACTCAGATGCTGGAATCGATGATCATCCAGGAACGCCCGACCCGAGCCGAGGCCAGCGACGTGGCCAACGCGATCCTGGACGGGACTGATGCTGTGATGCTGTCGGCGGAATCCGCGTCGGGCAAAAACCCGGTGGCCGCGGTGGACGCCATGGCCCGAATCGCCACAAGGACCGACCGGGCAACACTGGAAGCCCCAGACGGACCTGCGGCTGGCCGGAACGTGCCACCATCCTGCCTGCACGACGCCTTGGCGCTGGGGGTCGAACGCATCGCTCGGGGCCTGGACATACGGGCCATAGTCGCGGCGACCGAGGGCGGGGACACGGCTCGCTATCTGGCTTCGTCCAGACCACGCGTCCCGGTACTGGTCATCAGTCCCAACCCCCGGGCATTGGGTCAGGCCACTTTCGCCTGGGGATTGAGCCCCGTGCCCTGCCCGCCGTTTGAGGCTCCGGGGGAGGCCCTGAAATACGCCGAGGACGCGGTCCGCAAATCGGGCTTGGCTGGGGACGGCGACGCGTTCGTCCTGGTGGCCGGGCGTGGCCCCAGCGGTATCGATGCCGGGACGATCCAGATCCGCGCCCTGGGCATTGGCGCAGTGCCGCACGCACGCGCAAGCGACGAGGATCCGGTTTCTTGATCGACACCCGTAGGGTCGTCCGGCGTGTAGCGCCATGACATGCGGGAAAGGCTGCAGGGCATTGATGTAGAGAACCCGCCGCAACAGTCGAGCCCATCCCAAGTCGTGGAGCCCGGATCCAGGGGACCACGGCGATCAGTCGGGGTTCCACCGGATTCCCACGTTCCGCAGCGCATCCCGGAAGTGCCGAGGGACTGGCGCGACCAAATCCAAGACGACCCCAGTCCCGGGGTACACAAACGCCAGCGACAAGGCGTGCAGCATCGCGCCACTTACGCCGGGGACATCGATCCTTCTCGGACCCGCCCCGCCGTATCGGCGATCGCCGACCAGCGGGCAGCCCAGGCCGGCAAGGTGGCGGCGGATCTGATGCCGGCGACCGGTATGCAGGTGGATGACCAGCAGGGATACGGCGGAATTGCGGGTCAGGACGTGCCATGTTGTGTGGGCCGGACGTCCATCCACCGGGGCGACGACCTCGCCGTCATCTGGCAACGTGCCTTCCACCAGCGCCAGGTAGCTCTTGTCGACCTCGCGCGACTCGAACAGGCGGCCGAACCGCGCGGCCCGGGCCGCCCCAGGTGCCAACAGCACGATCCCCGATGTCCAGCGGTCCAGCCGATTGATCACATGGTAAGCGCCGGCATGCTCCAGCGACTTGGCCAGTGCGGTGGCCATCGTCGCCAGGTCAGCCGCGCCAGGATCCCCCGTCGCATGCACCGGCAAGCCGGCCGTCTTATTCAGCACCAGCAGGTCGGCGTCGTCGTACAGGACGTCCAGTGGACACGGCCCACCGGCCAGCAATTCCAGCACGCGCGCGCTTTCCCGCAGTTCCACGAAGTCACCGTGTCGCAGGCGGGCATCAAACAGCGACGAAGCAACGATCGGGACCGCGCCCCCCAACAACGCCCCATCCCAGGCTGTCTCCCTCCGTAGCGTCGCCCCGCCGCCCCTCGCCAACTTCCGCAGGAAGGCCCTTGGCGCCCCTGGCATCGCGTTTCGCAGCAGGCTGGCCAGCGTGCGGCCGTGGTCATCCTCGGTGACGGCAATCGTGCGCATCGGCCCCTCCCGGGCCAACAGTAGCACGGCGCCGCGGGAGCACGGAAAAGGGAATTCGTCGCGAACCCAGTACAGGCGCGTGGATGGAGGCTACAAGTTGCTACGGAAACAGGAAGGCACCGGTGCTCGGTCAGGCGTCCGGTTCAAGCGAGGTGGCCAAGCAGGCCAGGGATTCACGGAAGCCCAGGCCTTCCAAAAACTTCCCGACCGCAGTAGCACAGGACCGTGGCCAGGACCAGCCCGACGCTCATCGCCAAGGCCATCAGGCATCGACCACGGCGGGCGCAGTACAGGCATTGAAATCCTCCCGGACGACCCGGTCGATGCAACGTGCCTGGCTGTCCGGCGTGGTGAACTTGCAGTGATCGAGGACGTGAGCCTCGCACGCCTCGCTGCGGCCCGGCGGCACGTCCCGGCAACTCATTCCGACGGCGGCGGTCGCAGCCGCGCCTCTTTACCGCTCAAGCACCTGCTGCTCGCAGCGGGCCCGAGCACTCGGGGCGCGGTGGCGATCACACTTGTCCGCCACCATCTTGGTGCAGCCCGCGCGCTGATCCGCGGCAACGGCCTCGCAAGGGTCAGCATCGGCACTCGCGCTGAACGCGAGTCAAAGCCCGACAAGAAAGACTGCTGCCACGGCTACTGGTTGGCTATTCACAAGCACTCCTTATTATCGGACACATTTGGTCAAAGAATACTCCCATTCGCCATACTTTTCGATTAAAATGCCTAAACGTTCCACGAACGCACACCAGGACTGCCGTCCGCTCCCTCTCGCATGAGACGGTGGGGATGGCAATAGGGAGGGCCCTCAATGCGAAAAATGCTTGGTTGCCTGTTCGCCTGTTTTGTTATTGGGCTGACGGCCTGTGGCGATAGCGGAATCGATTCCGACTCCGGTGGGGGCCCCGATACGTCCCAGGGTGAGCTTTCGGACCCGGGCAACGATGACGCCAACCCGCTCGACAATGGTACCCACCCGGACGAGTTCCAGCCGGATGAAGGCCAGGTTGATGAAGGCTGGGCCGAAGATGGTCTGCAGACCGATCTCGTTTTGGACGTAGCCACCGATTCCAGCCCGCCGTTGGGCTGTGAACCCAATGGCAAGAGCGAATCGGTGGATTGCGGTGGGCTGAACGGACGGGCCGTACTGTGGCAGACGTGCGTCTTGGGATTCTGGGAGGTCACGACGCCGTGCACGGACCCGGACCTCTGCATCAATGACGCGACCCGCGTGGTGTCCTGCCAGGACGGCTCCGGTGGCGACGAGACGCAACAATGCATCGAAGGCCGCTGGACCTATAAGGGCGACTGCAAGGCGGCGGCCGCGTGCTCCCCCGAAGATGTCCGCACAACTCCTTGCGGCCTGAACCAGAAGGGCGAGCAGTCACAGAAATGTGCCGATGGAACCTGGCAGGACGAAGGCTCCTGCCTCGATCCGGACGAGTGCGTCAACGGCGCTGTCACGACGCAGAAGTGCGGCGTCAACAAGATCGGTGACCAGGAATCGACCTGCACGGACGGCCGGTTCGTGGATGGTGCGTGCGAACAGGACTTCTTGCGGCGGGTGTCCCAGCCGAAGGACCTCAAGCAGATCGGGATGTTGCCTTTGGTCAACGGGATTTATTCGGCCGGCGACAAGGCATTTATCTACCTCGAGGTGGACCAACGATCCCAGGATCTGTACGTATGGGACGCCGTCAGCAAAAAGGCTAGTCCCACGCAGCCCCGGTCGATCCGCAACGGACTGAACCAGAATCGCGACGGTTTCGCCCCGGCGGGCGACCGCCTGTTCCTGCTCAGCGACGACGGGATCCATGGAATGGAGGCGTGGCTAACCGACGGGACCGA
>CAZHDQ010000167.1:0-6166 GCA_964531595.1 uncultured Anaeromyxobacteraceae bacterium | reverse complement strand
AACGCGGAAATCGCAGGGGTGCAAACCAGAAGTTCGAATGCACCCACGCGCCCCGGTTCCGAAGCACGACGGACAAGTGACTGGGCAATCACCATCCGAAGAGCGTCTGCCAACATTAGACGCACCTGCTGTTGCTCGGCCGACGAAAACGATTCGATCAGCCGCTGAATGGCCCCGACGGATGTCGGCGTGTGCAGCGTCGCAATCACCAAGTGTCCGGTTTCGGCGGCCTCGATCGCCATACGCATCGTGACCAAATCCCGCATTTCGCCGACGACCATGACGTCAGGGTCCTCTCGTAGCGCCGACCGCAGCGCGTGGGCGAAGGACTTCGAGTGACGCCCAATCTCCCGCTGGTTGACCAGGCCACGCTTGCGCTCATGGAGGTACTCGATCGGGTCCTCCAGCGTGATGATGTGGACCGGGCGGGCCTCGTTGATCAGGTCAACCATCGCCGCCTGGGTTGTGGACTTCCCGCTGCCGGAGCGACCGGTCACAATGACTAACCCCTGCTGCAACGACACGATGTTCCGAACCTGTGGGGGCAGGCCCAGTTGGGCCAGCCCGGGAACCTGGTGCGGGATCAGCCGGATCACCGACGCGAGGCCGCGACGTTCGTGGAACACGTTTACGCGGTGGCGCCCCACGAACGGCACCACGTAGGACGCATCGAATTCGGTGGCTGAATCGTCGTGCCCCTCGGGCCGGGACGGCACCACGTCGGCCAGCATGGACACGATGTCTTCGGGTCTCAACGGCGGCAGGTCCAGTTCGACCATCTCGCCATGGATACGAAACGCCGGCGGCGATCCGGGCACTAGGTGCAGGTCAGACGCATCCCGCAGACGCGCATCGCGGAGCAACCGGTCCAGCGGCCTCACCAGTTTCACCGATTTCGCGGCTTTGGTTTGCAGACCCATGTCGTCAACGACCACGCCGTGGACCGAGGCCAGGTGCGTCAAGGCTTGGTGGGCACGGCCCCGGACGCGGTCGTCCGGATCCTTTTCGACCAAGTGGCCCAGATAAGGGATTAGCCGCTTGTCCCCGAATGACAGGAATGCGCGGACGACTTCCAGACGCACCTCGGGAGACGGATCGGTCATCGCGCGGGCCACCCCAGCCATCGCGGGCAGCACCCGGCGGTCGCCCAGTTCAGCGATGACCGCCCACCGCAGGTCGTCGCGCTCCATGGCATCGAGCAGGACCGTCACCGACTCCTGACCACCGATTGCGCCGATGGCCTGGACAGCGAACAGTGCGGACCATCGGTCGGAACCGCCCAGCAGGCGCCGCAATTCGGCCACTAATTCCGGGCGTTGCAGTTCCCCGGCCAGTTCGATCAGTAGGTGCAGATCGGCACCCTGCCAGCGCCGCAACCGGTCGATCACCAGCGGCAGCAACTGCTTCGACACATCGCGTAGGGCCCTGTGCAGGCGTTCGCGCCCCGCGCCCAACAGCCTGCGCTGCATCCTCAGGACGTCTCGCAACAGGTCAGCTTCACCCGTAGCGGGCGAGCGGACCAGCATTTCGAGCGCTTTGCGACGTTGGACGTCGCTGCCGTCCGTCAGGGCCATCACCAGGGACGCGCTGCGATCTTGTCCAGGTGACCCGTTGTTCGGCGGGGAATTCCCGAAAATCATCGGAAGGGCACCTCCCATCGCCCGATTATGTTGCATTATAGGCCGCCATGAAGATCCGTGGCCTGCCCTTCGCAAAAAAGCCCGGCATCATTGCGCCGGTGCCTTCACCGGGGGTTCGATGCCAGGCGATCGCCGGGGAAAGCGGAAGTCGACTTGTCGTGGAACCGCGGGACGCTGGCCGCTCAGGTTTGCGATGCGTGGCCGGCTTGCTTATCCTGTCCGCTGTTCCGCACGGGTACCTGCATGAGAACTGAATCGGATCGCGCCGTCCCCCCTATCATCGACGGACCACTGCCCGAATCGTCCAACGGGTCTCAGCCGCGTATGGCCGCGCGGGTCTTCGAGGCAACAAGCGACGCGATCTTCGTGACGGACCCTGAAGGCGTGATCCTGGATGTCAATCCCGCCTTCGAGACGATCACTGGCTACAGTCGCGAAGAGGTCGTGGGCAGCACGCCGCGGATGATGAAGTCGGGCGTGCATGACGCAGCGTTTTTCGATCGTATGTGGCAGGTTCTGAAGACCGTCGGTCGGTGGCGCGGCGAGATCTGGGATCGGCGCAAGAACGGCGAAATCTTCCCAAAGGCATCAACGATCAGCGCCATCCGCGACGATCAGGGCCGGATCACCCACTTCGTGACGGTGTTCAACGACATATCCGAGGCCAAGCGCAACGAACAGGTACTGCGGCGACAGGCACACTTCGACCCACTGACCGACTTGCCCAATCGCAACCTGTTCATGGACCGCTTGGAGCAGACCATTGAACACGGCCGACGCGCTGGCAGGATGAGCGCCTTGATGTTCCTGGACCTGGATCGATTCAAGGACGTCAATGATTCGCTGGGACACCGGGCCGGTGACTTGCTGCTGATTGAAGCGGGCCGACGCCTGCGCGAGTGCGTCCGCACGGACGACACTGTAGCCCGATTGGGCGGCGACGAGTTCACGGTACTGTTGTACGAAATCAGGTCATTTTCGGACGCCGCACGCGTGGCGACCAAGATCCTTGAAACGCTGGCACGACCGTTCTTACTGGGTCTGAACGAGACAGTTATTTCGGCCAGCATCGGTATCACGGTCTCTCCCGTCGACGGTGATGACCCCGAAACGCTGCTGCGCAACGCCGACGCCGCGATGTACCACGCGAAACGGCAGGGTCGCGCCGCGTTCCGTTTTTTTGCCGCAACGATGAACGAGGATGCCCTGGAACGGATCCAGTTGGAAAATTGCCTCCGGGATGCGGTGAGGCAGGACGCCCTGGACCTACATTTCCAACCCGTCGTGGACCTAACCAACGACCAGATCGTCGGGGCCGAGGCGCTGTTCCACTGGCTCCATCCGTTCTCGGGCTTAGTTCCCCCGCAACGGTTCCTGCCGATCGCCGAGGATTCGGGCCAGATCGTGCCGATGGGCCGATGGGCCCTGAAGACGGCCTGCCTGCGAGCGGCGCAATGGAACGCGCCTGCCGACAGGCCACTTTTTGTAAGCGTCGGCCTATCCACGCGGCAGTTCCTGGACCCCGGGCTCCCGGCAGTTGTTCGCGAGGCGCTGGAAGCATCGGGGCTGCCCCCGACCCAGCTTGAACTGACCGTCAACGAGGCCACCTTGGAGGAAGCCTCCGATCGAACGGTCCAGGTGGCGCGAGGACTGGCCGATACCGGCGCACGCTTGGTGATGAGCGGGGTCGGATCTGGCGGCCATTCCGTGGGACTGGCGTGCCACCTGCCGCTCGCGGGGCTGCGACTGGATCGCAATATCGTGGCCGCCCTACCCCACCGGCCGAACAAGGTCCGTATGATTGCGGCGATACTGGCGATGGCCGGATCTCTCGGTCTGGAGGTCGCGGCCACGGGGGTCGAGACGCCGGCCGCGCTGGAGCATCTGCGAAACCAGGGTGTGCGACACGCCCAGGGCAGTATCCTGGGCGTTCCAACCACCTTTGACGAGTTCACCCGACGGCTCTCGCAGCCATAGCAGCTTGAATCGAGAAGTTGACCGCGCTGGGCGCGACGTCTGTAGGCAAAGGGGCCAAGTCAGAAAAGATCGGGCCTGCAGGAAACCGGCTTAAAATTCCCAGCCTAGCCCGGCACCCCAGGTCAACCAACCGCGGTCGTACCCTTCGCGGATACCGTAACCAATTAGGCCGTGTACGCGGACACCGCCCGGCAGCAGGCCGGTCACCTTGACCGAAGGTATAATACCGTACCGATCGTTAACCGGCATCGTGGTCAGTTCGTTGCGCAGTGCCAGGACAACGTGGGGAATTCCGGTCCACACAAACTCGGACACGAAGGTCCACCCGAGGTTCCGGATACCCGAGAAGCCCAGGTCGAAATGGGTGGAGCGGATCGGACCGAACCGGGCCGTGATACCGCCGCCGCCTTCGAATCCTTCGGAACCGGCGCCGATCAGGAGCATCGGCTCGATGCCAAAAATATCGCCAAACTCCCAGTAAGCCTTCAGATATCCACAATAGGCTCCGGGCGGGTATCGCGTTTGGATGGGCGAGTCCACGCCCAACCGGTCGCCAAGCAGGAAAACTCCCATCGAGACCTGGTAGAGCCCCGGTAGTAACAATCGATAGGTGAACGATAGATCGAACACATTGAACGAATCGTTGGATCGGCCGGTCACGCCCGAAGGACGACCGAAGTCGTAGTGTCTGAACGACGCATCGAACTGCGACCGGTGCCCGAGGTGGCCTGCCAACCGCTCGGCCACCCGATCCCGTGACGGGACCGCCCGGACTGTGGCTACCTGCGGCACGCCGGCCGAACCGAAGCGGGCAATGCGGGTCCCGTCGGTCTCGACGCTCTCGATCCAGTACTCGAACGTCGGCGGTGCCAGTTCGGACGGTTCAACCACGGCCTCCCAGCGAAGGCCGTGGCCAGGTTCGAAATCCAACGGCACAAAGTCGCCTCTGGCCCCATTGCGATGATGCAACACAACGGCCCGCCCGGCCCATTCGCGGTCCCACTCGACGGCGATGCGGATCGGTTGGGAATCCTGGACGACCTGAGACAGGGGCCAGTGGAACAGCACGGGCCGATCGCCCGCCTCCAGAGCCTGGGCGCTCACCGCGACGAATCCAACGAAGAACGCCCCTGCCAGTGCAAACGTCATGCGATTCATGGTCGGTCCTCCTACCACGCAAACGACAGGCCGAGCCCGCCGCCCACACCCGCATGCCGCGTCGAGCGGACGTTGGCACCCAACCGCACGTCGATGGTCAGCCAGTCCAGGGTCCGGTATCCGGCCAACAACTGGACACGGGCACCCCACTGGTCGCCGACAGGCAGATTGGTAGCCGCCACCGACAGCCCGATCGGCACGCCCCGCACCGGTTCGAAGGTAATCTGGCCGTCCAGTTCGCCGCCGACGGCCTGCATCACCGTGCCCCCGAAACGGAACATGAACCCATGTTCGCGGCCGATCTCCAGGTGCAAAGACGTGCCGAACATCGCGCTTCCGCGCTCGGGTGCCTTGATCCAGCTATCGTAGTCGCGGTCGATGAAATCGATGAAGCCGCCGATCATCACGCGCGGGTACATCCGGACCCAATCTCCGAACCGCAGCATCGGTTCAAAATACAGCCACGCCAGTGCCCGGTGGTCCAGCGACCTGCCGTCCTCGACTTCCAACCGACTGCCACCAATGCCTTCCATGACCCCGACGCCACCACGCAGTTCGTGCAGCGCCCCCTTGCCCAGTCGGTACGAAAAGTCCACCGAGGTCCGCCAGAAGGCATCCCGGCCTGGGTGGGCCAAGTAGAATTCCTGCCACTCGAACGAGCCCCCCAGGCGGACACGGCGAATGCTGGTGTCGACCAGATCGCGAACCGCGACAGACCACGGCTTGCTGGCGCTGCGGAACAACGGCACGGCCCGCCCGTCCGACACCAGGCCCTCGACGTAGTATTCCAGTCGAGGGGCCTGCACCAGCGTCACGGTCCAACCTGCGTCACCCGTCCGTGCCATCGCCACTGAACGGTAGGACTGCCGCCTGCTGGCCCGAACATGAAGGGTCACCTCGTCCAGGTCGACCCCGATGGCCACCAGCGTCACCATCGCTTTTTCGCCTCCAGCCAGGTCCCGCAACGGCTCGTGCGCCACGCGCGACCGTGTCCGCCGGGCATCATCCCGGCGATCGGCTGATAGCGCGGAAACCTTCGACGAAAGCGCCGGTCGGTCCACAAGCCCTGCATTTTCAGTCGGTTCTTCCGAAGCCCCGACGGTGATCATCACGATGTCGCCGACTTGCAATCGATCGGGATCGATTTCGCCCAGCGGGACCTGGCACATCGCCTCGGCAACCTCGCCAACCTGCGACGTACCCACCGTCGCGCGATTCCGGGCGGCCGACAAGATTCGCGCAGCATTCCCCGGTAGCACGCCATCGGCGCTACCTATGTCCACGATGATCCGGTCCTGGAGCACCTGGACGACCAGTCCCTCGCGTTCCACACCGGCGATGCCCGCACCTTGCGCGAACGCAAGGCCGGGAACGGCCGCCACCAACAGAAG
>CAZHDQ010000166.1:0-6204 GCA_964531595.1 uncultured Anaeromyxobacteraceae bacterium | reverse complement strand
GGCCCATGACGATGTTGGTCAATGTGCTCTTGCCGGAACCATTCCGGCCCATGATCGCATGTACCTCGCCCGGCCTAACGACAAGGTCGACCCCTTTCAGGATCGCCTTGCCGGCAATCGACGCGTGCAACCCCCGGATATCCAGGATGGGTTCCCCTGCGCCTGTGTCCGTCTGATGATTCATCGTGCAACACTCCCTGTCTGATTCGAAATCGCCGGGGCGCTTTGCCCCCGAAAAACGCTGGCCACGGCCTCGGGCCGCCAAGAACGGTCGCCTTCCATCCGGACCATGTCCGCCAACGTCACACCTGACAACAGATCCAAAACGACGCGGTTAAGGGCCCCGAAAACACGCCGCAGCCCGCAATCCGGCGCTCGCGTGCAAGTCGGTTGGTCGGGATCCACACAGCGTCCAGTCCGCAGCGCCTCGCCGGTCAGGGCCGCGAATGCATCTTCCAACGTGATTTCCTTCGGGGCTCGGGCGAGCCGCACGCCGCCGTTGACGCCGCGGATCGACTCGACCAGACCGGCGTGGCGCGCCAGTCCGATTAATTTGGCCGCGTACTGTGGTGAGATATCCTCCCGCGAGGCTACCTCGGGAATCGTGGCGGTTCGCCCCTGACCCCAGGCCTCGGCAAGTCGCACCAAGCAGCGAACGCCGAATTCTTCGGTGGCACTGACCTTCACACCCCCTCCCGCAGTGGCGAATCCCGGATAAAGATGGGCAAAGAATACTACTTTGTCAAGTATCGCTCAAAGACGGGGTCGGACCTCCGAACAGATTCGATTTGGGCGGGGGATTGGGTGGGGATCATTCAGGGCGTAAGCGGACGGACCACAATGCGGCCGGAGGCGCGTAGGGTTCGAACCCATGCCTTATACTCGCGGGCGAACCCCTGCTCGGTCAATTCGTAACGGATGCGGGCTTTGGCCTCTTCCGGATCGGTGATCGGTACCTGCCGTCGGCCGGTCACTCGCAGCACGTGGAATCCCGCGGCCGACTGAACGACCCCCGAGACCTTCCCGTCCGGGAGCGCGAACGCGGCGTCCTCCAATGAGGCCTGCAACCGGCCGCGCGGAAACCATCCCACGTCGCCGCCCTTCGCAGCCGACCCGTCCCCGCCGAACTCTCGCGCCAGGTCCTCGAACGGTCGTTCGCCGGAAGCCGCCATGCGCTGGACCCCCGCCGCCCGGTCGATCAGCAACCGCAACCCGTCCGCGTCGACGTCCTCCTGGATCGGGAAAAAGATGTGCCACAGGTGGACCTCGGTCTCGGCAGTGCCGCCCGCGTATTCACGCAGGAACGCTTCCTCAACCTCTCGGTCGGTCACCCGCACCTTGGCACCCACCTTCAACCGCAGTACCTGGGACTTGATCAGTTCTTTGCGGGCATGGGCCCGATAAGCCGCAACATCCTGAAAGCCAAGCATCCGAACCGCCGAAACAAAGTCGTCCTTCGACCACTCATTCTGGTCCATGATCCCCTGGACGTGACGGTCGACTTCCGCATCGGACGCCTGGATGCCCAGTTTCGTGGCCTCGGCCAGGATCAACCGCTCGTCCAGCAGGTCGTCCAGCGCGGCAACCAGGGTCACGTCCTGGCCCGCGGCGTCGCCGGTAGCGGCACCGGCCACCGGGTTGCGCGCAGCCTCGGCCCGCTTGCGGACCTCGTGCAAGGTGATCGCATCGTCGCCGATAAAGGCCACAACCCGATCCAGCAGCACCGCCTCGCGGTCCTGCGCCGCGGACGGTAACGCCGCCAGGACGACGGCTAACACAAGCCCTCCGATCGCACACCTACCCATCAACGGCCCCTTCCGCGGCGCGTCCCTGAAGGACCCGCCGGACTTCCTCATCGTCCACCTGTACACCAATCTCGTTTCTAACCGCGTCCAGACGCTCGCGCCGCAATCGAGTGCGCTCCCTTCCCATCAGGTCCGCCACGACCTCGGGCCGTGCCTGCTCCAGCGACTTCTCGAACGCAGGCTCGATCGCTTCCACGAACAGGATCCTGAACCCGTCGGTAGCCTCGACGACCCCACTGACCGACAGGGGTTCCGTCATCGCTGCCGCAGCAACGGCCACATCGACCGGCACCTCGGGCCCTTCGTTTCCGACGCGTGGAAACCGCCCGATGGCCCCACCGGCGGCCTTCGACACGGGGTCCTCGGACCAGCGATCCACGAACCCCTCAAACATCTCGACCCGATTCGCGTCAGTCGATTCCATCGTCTTGCGAATCCGAAACGCCAGTTTGTCAGCCAGTGCGCGTTCCCGGACGAAGACCTGGCGGATCCGAAGCTGCTGGGGGCGGTTGAAATCCAACCAGCGCGACCGATACCGTGCCACGATGTCGTCATCGGCAACGTCGGAGGTCTTGACGGTCAAGTCAACGGAACGACGCAACCACCGCTCGCCCAGGTCGTCCTTTTGCACGTCGATTACGCGGCCATCACGCCCCAGGCCTCGGGCCTCGGCCTCCAGCCCCAGAACGGTAAACTGCAGGTATGCCTCGACGAATTCCAGTTTGCGCTCGGTGGACTGGTGGCGCACACGCACAAACACCGGCATCAGGTCCAATCTGTCCTCGATCTCGCCGAACCGGATCAGACGGTCGCCGATGCGTGCGACCGTCAACGCCTCGACCCCTTCTTCATGAACGGCAGCCACCGGACTCGTGGACGTGCCCGTCGGCCTCGCGGGCTTGCAAGACGACAAGCACGCCAGACCGCACAGCAGGGCGCACACCGCCGGAATCGTTGACGACCGCAGGGTCAAGTAGACCTCCGTTCGCCGGGCCGAACACCCGGGGTTGCGAGCGTACGCGATCGACGAATCCGAATCAATCCCGCAGGCCCGCCCGCAATCCGTCGCCCGCCTCGGTCTGCACAGTGCCGGCAGCCATCGCCAACAGGTCCTCCAGTGCCGCCAACCGATCGTCAGGGGCCGTCGCGCGTGGCATCTGGACCCGCCCCCTCCCCTCAGCGCCACCTGGCACAATCCGCCAACCTGCAGCGGTCGCCGCCACCAGGACTGCCGGCACCGCAGACGGGTGACCCGACGCCCCAGAAACCTGAACCACGGCACCGGCCAGCCCTACCTGAGCCAGACCGACCGACCGGGCATGCACTTTAACTCGCATGAACGCGACCAGCCGTTCGACCGCCGGCGGCAACCGCCCGAACCGATCGGCCATATCCGAGGCTACCGCTGCGACCTCGGGCAAATCACGCGCCGCAGCCAAGCGCTTGTAGAACCGCAGACGCAGCCGTTCGTCCGGGATCGCGTCGGCCGGGATCCGGGCCTCAACGTCCAGCTTCAGTTCCGGGTCGAGCCGCTCGGTAGCCACCTCACCGGACAACTCGGCCACCGCGTCGGACACCATCTCCAGGAACATGTCGTAGCCGACCGCAGCCATGTGCCCTGACTGGTTGGCGCCCATGACGTCCCCGGCCCCGCGGATTTCCAGGTCCATCGAGGCCAGGTGAAACCCGCTCGAAAGTTCGCTGAAACGCTCGATCGCCTCGATGCGTTTGCGCGCGTCGTCGGTCAGTGTCGCTGGGTCGCGGACCAGGAGGTAGCAGTAGGCCTGCTCGGCAGCCCGACCGACGCGACCGCGCAACTGGTACAACTGGGCGAGCCCCAGCGAATCGGCACCCGAAATCAGCATCGTATTCGCCGTTCCGACGTCCAGCCCCGACTCGATGATCGTCGTGCAGACCAGCACGTCCTTTTCGCCCCGGACGAACGCAGACATCACGCCTTCCAGATCCGGGGCCGACATCTGGCCATGGGCGACGGTCAGGCGCGCCTCGGGAACCAGCGTCTCGATGCCCTTCGCGAAGTCGTAGATGTCCTCGACACGGTTGTGGACCACGAACACCTGGCCGCCGCGGTTCAATTCACGCAGCAGGGCCGACCGGACCAGGTCCCGGGACGACCGCGCCACAAACGTCTTGACCGCCAACCGGTCCCGGGGCGGGGTCGCAATCACCGAAAGGTCGCGAATGCCCGACAGCGCCATGTGCAGCGTCCGGGGAATCGGGGTCGCCGTAAGCGTCAGAGTGTGGACGGACGCCGCGATCTCGCGCAAACGCTCCTTGTGGACGACTCCGAAGCGGTGCTCCTCGTCGACAACCAGCAAGCCCAGGTCGCGAAACACAACGTCCTTGGACAGCAACCGGTGGGTTCCGATAACAACGTCGACTGCACCGGACTTCAGGCCCGCAATCACCTCGCGCCTCTCGGCCGGCGTCTTGAACCGCGATAACGACTCGACCCTAATCGGCGTGTTGCGAAGCCGGGCCGCAAAAGTAAGTCTGTGCTGCTCGGCCAGGATCGTCGTCGGGACCAGCACCGCGACTTGGTGTCCGTCCATTGCGGCCTTGTAAGCGGCTCGCACGGCGACTTCGGTCTTTCCGAAGCCTACGTCGCCGCATACCAAGCGGTCCATCGGGCGGTCGCGAACCAGATCCTCCAGCATTTCCTCGATCGCCCGTTCCTGGTCTGGAGTCGTCTCGAACGAAAACGTTGCCTCGAATTCGCGGAACTCGGCATCCGGTGGCGTCATCGGTTCGGCGGTAGCGGCCAGTCGCCGCGCGTAGATCAGGCGCAGCCGCCCGGCGATCTCCTGGGCCGCCTTGCGGGCGCTACGCTTGCGTTTGACCCACGCTTGGCCACCCAGGCGGTCCAGTTCCCGGGCGCCCTCGCCGGGTGGAACGTAACGCTCCAGTAGATCCGAGCGCTCAACGGGGACATACAGTTTATCCCCGCCCTTGTAGGACAACACCAAGCACTCGGTAGACCGGCCGTCGACCGCGAATTCTTTGAGGCCCTCGAATGAACCTATGCCGTGGTGCCTGTGGATAACCAGGTCACCCGGCGACAGTTCGCGGAATTCAGCCAGAGGCATAACCCCGCGACGTTCGGCCCGACGGCCCGGGACGTGGTCCTTCAGGCCGAAGACCGCTTCGGAAGGCACGACCAGCACGCCCAACGGATCCAGCCCGACAGTCGTCCGCAGGCGACCGACGCCGACACGAACAGGCGCCCCCACGTCCAGCAGTTCGTTTAGGCCGTTAGAACCAGCGATCCCGGGCGCCAGGTCCTCCGCCTCCAGCACGTCGCGCACCCGGTGCGCCTCGGCGTCCGACGGCGCCACAACAACCAACCGCCCGCCCGATTCGGCCAGCGCGCGCGCCAAGTCGACCAGTCCTTGTACCCGTTGCGCCACTGGCACGTCCGGCGTCGTCGCCCTGACCAGGTCGGTTCCGCTGGCGAACGGGGCGGCCGGGCCCAGCAAGCCAGATGTGCCAAGGTCGATTTGCAGCGTGCGCGAGCGCCCTTCCAGGGCAGACAGCAGTCCGGGCCCATCGACCGCCAAGGCCTCGGCCGGCGCGGCGAGACTGGGTTGGCCGACCCGGGTGCTGTGCTCGTCGCGCAGGGAGTCCAATGCAGCCGACGCCGACGCGGCGCAGCCCGCGGGGTCGACCACCACCACCAGGGTGTCTTCGGCTAGGTAAGCTGTCGGCAGATCCAGGTCGCCGTAAAGCAGCGGCAACATTCCGGCGAATGCAGGCGGCATCCGGCCGGTATCTATCTGGGCCTCGACCGCCGCGACTTCGCGCGATGGAACCCGCAGCTCGGCCGCAGCATCCGCCAGCCGGATCCACGCGTCGCGCAGCCGCCCGGGATCGGCGGGCACCTCCCACGCAGGCACGATCCAGGTCGCACGAAGAGTCCGCTGGGTCCGTTGGGTCGCTGCATCGAAGTGCTTGAGCGCGGCTATCGTGTCGCCGTCCAGGTCGATTCGGATCGGGTCCTCGGTGAAGGGAGAGAACAAGTCGACGACCCCGCCGCGGACCGCGAACTCGCCCACCTCGGCAACCGTCGTAGCCCGCCGGTAGCCGCCCGCTGCCAACAGACCAACCAGCGCGTCGCGGTCGACCTCGCGACCAACCTCCAGCAGTTGAACCCCCTCCATGAACGCATCGAACGGCAGCGTGCGCCGGGCCAGTAATGGCGCGTCCAGTGCCAGCATCCACGGCGTGTCAGACAGCGCGAACGACCCCAGGGCACCTGCGCGCGCCGACGCAACATACGGACTTTCTACGACATCCTCGTAGGGCGACTCGGCACCCCGCGGCCAACGCAGAAAACCGTAGGGCACTGGGCCGTTCGCCAGTAACCATCCAGTTCGCGCGG
>CAZHDQ010000165.1:0-6213 GCA_964531595.1 uncultured Anaeromyxobacteraceae bacterium | reverse complement strand
GTGGTTCTCTTGTCCGGGATGAGGTCGTGGATGTGTGGTCGTGGTTGCTGGTAGTGGTGGGGTTGGTGCGGCTGGTGGGCGGCGCGGAGGTCCTTGTGCGCGGTGCGGCCGGCCTGGCTGCGCGGCTGGGGATCAGCCCGCTGGTTGTGGGTCTTACGGTCGTGGCCTTCGCCACCTCGGCGCCGGAGCTGGCGGTCACAGTGGTGGCGGCCGTCGAAGGGACGGGCGACCTGGCCTTGGCAAATGTTGTCGGGAGCAACCTGTTCAACGTGCTGGTGGTTCTCGGGCTGTCGGCGTTGGTCGCACCGCTCGTGGTCGACCCGAAGCTAGTCCGGTTCGACTTGCCGGTGATGATTGGCGTTTCGGTCCTGGCGGGCCTGATGGCCCTGGACGGCCGGATCGACCGACTGGACGGCGTTGTGCTGTTGGTCGTGTTCGGCATGTACCTGGCGGTTTCGGTCCGGAAGGAACGGTCACGGATTCAGGCGGATGATCAGCCCGACAACGAGCCGCGTACTTCCGGCGATACGGCCCGAAACCGGGTTGTCTGGATGGTGGTCGGGGTCGTCGGCGGGCTGGGATTGCTGGTGGCTGGGTCACACCTGCTGGTTTCCGGGGCGGTGGCGATCGCCCGCGGGTTCGGTGTCAGCGAACGCGTGATCGGCCTGACGCTTGTAGCAGCGGGGACGAGCCTGCCCGAACTGGCCACATCGGTGATCGCCTCGGCGCGCGGTCAACGCGACATCGCCGTCGGGAACATCGTTGGCAGCAACCTGTTCAATCTGATGTTAGTGCTGGGGACTGCTGCGGTGATCTTGCCGGTGGGCGTAGCACCAGAAGCTTTACGGGTGGACATTCCCGTCATGGTTGGTGCGGCGGCCGTGTGCCTGCCGATCTTTTGGCGGGACTGGCGCATCACGCGTCTGGAAGGTGCGGTTATGTTGACCGCCTTCGTGACCTACATGGCCTGGGTCCTGATGACAGGCCGGGTGGGCTAGCGGAGCCGCGTTTGGATTCGGATCCTGGCCAAAGTTCGAACACTTCATGCGCATTAATCGTTTTTTCAGAAGCGGGAGTTCGACCGGCGATCCCCGGCGCAGGGGCCGGCGAGGACCCTGCGCGCGTTGTGTTCGACCTGCCCCGAGGATAGACTACCGCCCGGCCTTGTCGCGGTGCGCGAGGCGTGGCATCGCCGTTAGAAACGGGGGTTTGTGTGGATTGCCTTAAGCCCTGCGTCGTAGGCCTGGGACCGGTCGGCTCGATGGTCGCCCATCGCCTGGCCGGAATCGGTGAGACGCCGGTGTTGGTCGAAGCCAGCCCCCGCCGCCGTGAACAGGTCGCCGGACAGGGCATCGTTGCTTGCGATTTGCCCGCGTTCGCTATCCCGGAACTTTTTTCCGACGTGCAGTCTGCCGTCAAAGTCCACGGCCCGTTCGACATCGTATTTTTGTGTGTGAAGGCGAACGATCTTGCTGCTGCGGTACCTCAAATCGCACCTGGGGTAACGCCAGACGGCGCCGTGATCGGGTTGCACAACGGCCTGGACACCGAATCCTTGATGGCGTCGGTGCTGGGGCCTTCGCGCGTGGTCCGGGGCGTCGTGAACTTCGCCGGGTTCCTGGAACCGGATGGCTGTGTGCGGATGACGTTTTTTCACCCACCGAACTACCTGGGCGGGCTGGACGAGAGATCCAGCGCTGCGGCCCATATATCGGCCGATTTGCTGACCCGAGCCGGCCTGGCGACCGAGGCGGTATCCGACATCCGGCCCCATGTGTGGCGAAAAGTGGTCCACCTGGCGATTTTGGCGCCGCTGTGCGCGTTGACCCGCCAGGACATGCGGGTCGCCTTGGCGAACCGCGAGATTCGCAAGATGGCGCAGGGACTGCTGACCGAATGCATAGCTGTCGGCGATCGACTGGGTTTTGCTTGCGATAACGGGTTCTTCGAGCGTTCGATGCGCTACGTTCTGGAAGGCGGCAATCATCCGCCGTCGATGCTGGTGGACTTGCTGCGCGGTCGGCCGACCGAGGTCGCCTTCATCAACGGTAAGGTCGTCGAGGTAGCCGAACAGTTTGGCGTGCCGGTGCCGTTGAACCGGGCCGTCGCCACACTGCTGGGGGCGATCGACGCGGCCGCCGGATCGCGCTGAATTCCTTAGGAGGACCGATGCCCCGAGTCCTGCAATCTTCGGCAATATTGGGCGACCTGATGGGCGCCTACTTCCGCGACCTGGACGTTGCTGGGCGTGACCCGGGTCGCAAAGTCGCGTGGTGTACCAGCGTTGGCCCGGCCGAACTGCTGCGAGCGCTGGGATTCGCGGTCTTCTTTCCCGAGAACCACGCCGCCATGCTGGGTGCTTCGCGCCGGGCGACAGGTTTCATTCCGCGCGCCACCGCCGCCGGTTATTCGCCGGAGATATGCTCGTACCTGACGTCCGACATCGGGGCCTGGCTGTCCGGTTACAGTGCCCTTTCGAAGCCGTGTCCCGGGGTCGACGCGGTGCCGCGTCCTGACGTGCTGGTCTACAACACCAACCAGTGCCGCGACGTAGTCGACTGGTTCGCGTTCTATGCCCGCGCCTACGGCGTGCCGCTGGTGGGGATCGCGTCGCCCCGCGGTGTTGAAAAGGTGACCCGGGACCTCGTCGACGGCGTAGCGGCCCAGATACGGTCGTTGGTCGGGCCGTTAGAGGCGGTAGCCGGCGCGCGGCTGGACCCAGAGCGCCTGCGGGCCGCCATCGTGGCGTCGCGGGAGGCGTCCGACCTGTGGCGTGAGGTTCTGGGGACGGCGGTAGGCCGGCCCGCGCCGTTGACGTTCTTCGACGGTTGCATCCACATGGGACCGGCTGTCGTGCTGCGTGGCGACCCGCGGGCTGGCGTTTACTATCGAGGGCTGCTGGCGGAGCTGCGGGCACGCGCTGCCGCAGGCGAAGGGGCGGTCGCAAACGAGCGCGTCCGGCTGTATTGGGAAGGTATGCCGGTCTGGGGGCGGTTGCGCGACCTATCCGAGCGGTTCAAGGCGTTGGGCGCGTCGGTGGTC
Source organism: uncultured Anaeromyxobacteraceae bacterium (assembly GCA_964531595.1). GTDB lineage: Bacteria > Myxococcota_A > UBA9042 > DTJE01 > DTJE01 > DUVQ01. The sequence goes on along the minus strand of CAZHDQ010000165.1, from coordinate 3,171 downwards.
GGATCGACCTACTGTTCATCCTGGGTGTTCGATGCCTTGGATCCGGACGACCCATTCGGGTGCATGGCACGGGCGTCCCTGGAACTGTTCATCACCCGCACCGATACGGTCAAGGAGCGGATCTTGGCAGACGAGGCGCGGCGCTTCGGGGTTGATGGGTTCGTGTTCCACGACGCCAGGACGTGCCCGAACAACACGAACAGCCGCTATGGGATGCCCGACCGCCTGGAGGCGGCGACCGGCTTGCCAGCCGTGGTGCTTTCGGGGGACTTAAACGACCTGCGGATGTTCGCCGACGACACGGCGCGCCTCACTATCGAGGCGTTCGTCGAACAGTTGCTGCCCGGGTGGATGCCATGAACGGTGATGCTCTATACGCCGGCATTGATGTCGGTTCGTCGTTCACCAAAGGTGTGCTGCTGGACGCGGGTGGGACGGTCGCGGATTACGCGGTCCTTCGGACGGGCGTGTCGTTCGAGGGGGCTTCCCGTGCCGTACTCGACGCGATGTCCGCGTCCCCAGGCATCCGAGCCGATCGCATTGTTCGTACTGTTGCCACGGGTTACGGTCGTCACAACGTCGCGTTTGCGGATGCGGCGGTCACCGAAATCACTTGCCAGTCGGTGGCGGTCCACGCGTTGGTTGGCTCTGAAGCGACCGTCGTCGACGTAGGCGGCCAGGATACAAAAGTGATTCGTGTGGGGGCGGGCGGGCGCCAGCGTTCGTTTAGGATGAACCGCAAGTGCGCCGCAGGCACCGGGGCGTTCCTGGAGGAGATGGCGTTGCGCCTGGACGTGCGACTGGATGACCTGGACGACCTGGCTTCGCACGGTGTTGCTGGCGTTTCCCTGTCCTCCTACTGCACGGTGTTCGCTCGGACCGAGTTGCTGACGCTGATTCGCGAGGGACGGAGCCTGGAGGACATCGCGTTGGCGGTCCAGGACGCGGTCGTGCGGCGAATCGTCGAGATGGGGCCTCTGGACGGCGAGGTCGTGATGGCAGGTGGGGTCGCTGCCCATCACCCGAATCTGGTACGGCGGCTGGAAGTAGCCCTTGGCCGGCCGGTCCGGCTCCCTGAACATCCGCAACATGTCGGAGCGATCGGTGCGGCGCGAATCGCGGCGCGGGGTGTGCTGCCTTAGGTGCAAGACGGTGCGTTGTTCGGCCGATGCCTTGTCCCGGCCGCCTTGGGGGAAGATGCTGGAGACCCTGTTCCAACCGCGATCGGTTGCCGTTATCGGCGCGTCGTCTCGCACTCTGTCCATCGGCCACCGCGTGTTGCGCAATCTGATCGAATCCGGGTTTCGTGGGTCGGTATACCCGGTCAACCCGCGGCCGGGCGAGATCCTGGGGCTGGCTGCGGTGCCATCACTGGAAGCGATCGACGGACCGGTCGATCTGGCGGTCATCGCGCTGCCGGCTGCTGCGGTGCCGGATGCACTGGAGGCTTGCGGGCGGCGGGGCGTTGGTGCCGCGATCGTCCATGCTGCGGGATTCGCGGAATCCGGGAACGATGGTGCCGCCCTGGAAGCTCGGTGCCTACAAATCGCTCGAACGCACGGGTTACGATTGCTGGGGCCGAACGCCCAGGGTGTGATGAACGCGGATCCGGGTGTTTCCCTGAATGCGACCTTCACGTTTACGCCTCTGCGACTGGGACCGGTGTCGATCCTGGCGGTCAGCGGCGGCCTGGGCGAACAGATCAACCAGCACCTATGGCGGGCCGGCGTAGGCATCCGGCGTTACGCGTGTCCGGGGAACGCCGCCGATGTGTGTGTTGCCGAACTGGTCGATGCGTTGGCTGGCGACCCGGAAACGCGGGTCTTGGTGCTGCATTTGGAAACAGTGCCGCAGGCGGGCCCGTTCCTGGAGGCAATTGCACGGCACCGCGAACGGGTTTGGATGCTGGCCGTGGCCTCGGGTCGAACCGCGGCGGGTGCTCAGGCCGTGGCCTCGCACACCGGCGCGCTGGCTCGTGCCGATCAGGCGATGGATGTGCTTCTGGAACATGCGGGCGTGCTGCGTCTGGGCGATACGCGCAGCCTCGTACGTGCGGCCGCAGCGTTGGCTTCGGCCGCCCCACCGCGTGGACGACGCGTCGCTGTGCTGTGCAACGCCGGCGGGCCTGGCATCCTGGCGCTGGACGCGGCAGTCGAAGCGGGGCTTGTACCGGCGGATCTATCGGAGGCGACCCGAGTTGAACTGGTCCGGACGCAGTCGCCGTTCGCGGCGGTCGGGTCAATGACGGATGTTGCTGCGACCGCCGGACCGGAAGCGGTGGGCGCTGCAATTCGCGCCATCGGTTCGGACCCCGGTGTCGACGCGCTACTGGTGGCACTGGTGACGCCGTTCTTCGTCGATTGCGACGCTCTGGCGCAACGTGCGGTCGAGGCCTTGGGCGCGAGCGGTTTGCCTGCGGTCGCCGCCTTGCTTCGGGATCCTCAGTTCGAGTCCGTGGCGACGACTTTCGCCGGGGCGGGTGTGCCCGTGGAGGATTTTCCCGAGGATGCTGCACGCCTGCTGGCCGCGATGGTTCAGGCGCGCGAGTTACGGGAGCGGGCGGCGGAACCGGCGGCCGAGGTTGCGCTGGACCGGCTGGCCGTTTCGAATGTGTTGTCGGGCCTGGCAATCGCCCCGGACGGCTGGCTTTCCGGCAGCGGCGCGCTGAGGGTCCTGGAAGCTGCCGGTATTCCCTGTGCGCCCTGGGTCCCGATGGACGATGATTCTTGGGAGCGAGCCTCGGGACTGGGCCTACCGCTGGTGCTCAAGGCAGACCTGCCGGGTCGAGTACACAAGACCGAGACCGGGGCGCTGGTCGCTGGCATCAAGGACGAGGGTGCCTTCCGGACGGCGGCAGCGATGCTTCGGGATCGCTTTCCAGGGACCAGCGTACTGGCCCAGCGCTGGATCGACGGGGTTGAGATGATGCTCGGCGGTTTGCGGGACCCTTCGGGCGCAGCCATGGTCGCGGTCGGTGCCGGCGGTGTCACGGCTGAGGTGCAGGCCGATGTGGCGTGGGGACTGGCGCCGATGTCATGGGCGCATGCGGGCAGGATGGTCGATCGCCTACGCTGCCGACCCCTGCTGGAAGGCCCCCGGGGCCTGCCGGCGGCCGATGTCGAGGCGCTGGTCCGTTTACTGGCGCGAGTCGCGCGTTTCCTGGACGCGTTT
>CAZHDQ010000164.1:0-6213 GCA_964531595.1 uncultured Anaeromyxobacteraceae bacterium | reverse complement strand
GCCATGACGGCAACTGGCTGCGGGTTGAACTGGTTGGCGGCGAGGGCACGAACCGTGCGGCGATCGGGGCCCGGGTCGAGGTGACCGGCGGCGGCCGTACCCAGGTCCAGGAGGTCAGCGGTGGTTACGGGCACCTGGCGATCCAGCATGAACTGACCCTACACTTCGGGCTGGGCGACGCTTGCGACGTGGATGGATTGGTGGTGCGGTGGGCCGATCACGACCGAACGGTCCAGGAATTCAAAGATGTTCGAGCCAACTATCGGATTCGGCTATCCCAGGGTCGTTCCGATCCACAGTACCTGGACGCGCCCTGAACATGTACAATGCTGGCGGAACTGAACCCGGGGGAGCCATGATTCGGCGGATGGTGGTGCTTGCAGTTGGTGTTGGCTTGGCTTTCGCCTGGTCGGCCTGCGGTTCCGGAAGCGGTCCTTTGGACACCGGATTAGATGCGGGCACCGACGTGCAGGTGGACGTTGGGGTCGATTCAGGGGTGGACGTCTTGCCCGACCCGGGGTTGGATGCTGTGCGGCCTGACGAGGGCGCCGATCCTGGGACCGGGGACCAAGGCACAACCGACGAAGGGGAGGGCCTGTTCGATCCTGGTGTGGACGAAGGGCTTGGGGACCTGGGCCTTGACCCGGGGGACGTTGCGGATGTTGACGCCCAGGGGCCGGATGTCGGGACGGACGTCTGCGAACCCCCTGACTGCGTCCGATGCCCGGACGACGGCCTGGAATGCACCCTGGTGTACGAGGATCCAGTGGCCGGTTGCGTGACTACGCTGTTGTCGGGTTGGTGCCTGATCGAGGGGGCATGCTGGGAGGAAGGCGAGGTCGACCCTGAAAACGATTGCTGGGCCTGCCAATCGGAATGGGACCCGGCCAAGCTGACGCCACGGGTCGACGGGGAATGCGAAGACCGGACACCATGCTCGACTGGCGGTGTATGCACGTTGGACGGTGTTTGCGTGCCTGACGGGCCGATATGCGACGATGGCAACGAATGCACCTGGAATCGTTGCGTCAACGGCGCCTGCCAGAATTCAGTGAAACCGGGTGGCGAGTGTAACGACAACAACGCATGTACCGAACAAGACCACTGCGAAAACGGGCTCTGCGTGGGGTACGCGGTCTCGTGTGCCAAGGACGGGAATCCCTGTACAGACGACATCTGCGACCCCATTGAAGGGTGCAGCCACCCGTTCAATTCGGATTTTTGCGACGACCACAACGGGTGTACCCTGAACGATACATGCGTGATGGGCGAATGCGTCGGTGAGATGAAGTCCTGCGACGACGGTGACCCGTGTACCCGCGATTCGTGCCAGTTCGGATCGGGCCTGTGCGTCAACTCGCCGCACCTTGGCCCGTGTGACGATGGCGATGCGTGTACGAATAGCGACTCGTGCGCCACCGGCGAGTGCGTGGGTACGCTGGTGTTCTGCAACGACAGCAATCAGTGTACTGATGATTCCTGCGATCCGGCGATCGGGTGCGTGTACACCCAGCGTGGCGGCGCCTGCGACGATGGTGACCCATGTACCGAAAACGACACATGCGTCGCCGGTGAGTGCGCTGGAACGCCGATGGTCTGCGACGACGGCATCGCCTGCACCGAAGACAAGTGTGTGGCCGGTTCCTGTCGCTTTACGCCAATGGCTAATGGATCGCTTTGTGACGATGGCAACGACTGCACGATGATCGACAAGTGTTTCGCGGGTGTCTGCACCGGGTCGGGAGTTCGCGACTGTAACGACGGGAACCCCTGCACGATCGACGCCTGCGAAAACGAAGTCGGGTGCGTGTACTCGCCGGTGCCCTGCGACGATGGGAACGTGTGTACCGGGACCTCGTGCGACCCTGCGGTGGGCTGCCTGTACGAACCGGTGCCGGGGCCGTGCAACGACAACGATACATGCACTTCGAACGACCAGTGCATGGCCGGGGTTTGCACAGGGACCCCCAAGGACTGCTCAGACGGCGACCCGTGTACGTTGGACCTGTGCAACAACGGGGTGTGTTCGCACGCGCCGAACCTGGGCGCTTGCGAGGATGGCGACCTGTGTACAGAAGGCGAGACGTGTGTAAGTGGCCAGTGCATCGGCGGGCGATCCATCACCTGCAACGACCTGAACGTCTGCACGTCAGACTCGTGCAACCCGGCGGTGGGCTGCGTGTTTACACCGTTGTCGGGGACCTGCGACGACTACAGCGTGTGTACGGTCAACGACAAGTGTGTCGACGGGGAATGCAAGGGAACGCCGATCGTTTGCGACGACGGCAACTTCTGCACCGACAACATGTGCGACCCACAGGTCGGGTGCTGGTTCCGAAACAACGGGCTCATCTGCGATGATGGCAATACGTGTACATTCATGGACCAGTGCGGCGGCGGGTCCTGTCAGGGGTTCTCGTACTTCACCGACCCGGTCAGCAAGGCTGCAACGCTGGTGTTCGGCATGATGCCGGCACGGGCGGGCAGCGGTCTGGACGTGGACGAAAACCCGGCGACGTGTTCACCGAAGAACATGGCTTCTTCTGATTTGAACTGCGGCGACGGGGTAGACAACGCGTTCGCAAACCTTTCGTTGCTGATCCGAACCCAGTTCGGGCCTCAATTGCTGACGGCCGTCGAAAGCGGCGCCGTGGCGCTGATGTTCGAACACGAAGCGCCTGGTCCTGGGGCCGGTCCCTATGAAATGAACCTGTTCCTGGGGCAGAGGTCCGTTCCCTTGACATGCGATCCGACGACGGCTGGTTGCAATTACAAGGTGTACTCGGACACGCTGGAGGGGACCTGTGGACCCCGATTCATGTTCCCTAACGCGACACTGGTTGGGAACAAGCTGACGGCTGGCGGCAAGGCACACGAGGCGATCATCTATCTGGTCATCGGGACACGGCGCGTGCCGCTGACGTTGAAATGGGCGCGGATCGAGGCCACCGTGACGCTGTCGGGTGGAAAAATCACCGGCGGTTCTGGTGTCTTGGCGGGTGCGATTGAGAAGCGGGAGTTGCTGAACAGTCTTGAAACAGTGCCGGCATCCGAATTCACGCCGTACACCCGTGACAACGTGCGGACTAATATCAACCTGTTCCTGAACCCGGATATGGACGTCAAGGGCACCGGCGTCAAGGATTACGCCAGCATCGGGATGCCGTTCACGCTGGTGACGGGTCACGCGGTGGGGCGGTTCTAGGTCGTCGTGCCTACGCCCCAGCCTTGACCTGGGCGAGGGCCTCGTACAAACGGATATTGCAGTCGATCCCACCGAAGAAGTGCGTCACCTTCAACTTTTCGTTCGGGGAATGGATGTCGTCGGAATTCAGTCCGTAGCCGGCCAATATGGCTGGGGCGTTCAGCGCTTCCTGGAACACGGCGGTGATTGGGATGGACGCGCCTTCGCGGACCAGTGCCGGCCGCTTGCCGAACGCGCCCTCAAACGCCTGCTGGGCTGCCGCGATGTAGGGTGACTCGGCAGGTACCATGACGGGCGTGCCGCCGTGCAGATAGGTCGTTTCTGCGACCACGCCGGGCGGGCAGTGCTTCGCGATGTGTGCTTCCACCAGTTTCGCAACCCGGGCTGGGTCCTGGTTCGGGACCAGTCGCAGGCTGATCTTGAAGCCACCCTCGGACGCGATGACCGTCTTGGAACCTTCGCCCGTGAAACCGCCCCACAACCCGTGGACGTCGAACGACGGTCGGCCCCAGTTGCGTTCGACGGCGGAATAGCCCTTTTCACCCCACAGCGTAGATACACCCAGGTCCGCTGCCACCACGTCCTCGGGTTCCTCGACCGACGCGAACTCGGCGCGTTCGGCAGGGGTCAGTTCCAGCACGTCGTCGAACAGGCCTTCGACTTGCAGGCGGCCGTCGTCGTCTTGGAACGATGCGATCAGCTTGCCGATGGCGTTGAGCGGATTGGCAACCATCCCGCCGTACATACCCGAGTGCAGGTCGCGGTTCGGGCCGCTGACCTTGACTTCCAGGTAACTGATGCCGCGCAGCGCGTACACGATCGACGGGCGCGTCGGCGACATCCACGACGTGTCGGACACCGCGACCGCGTCGCAAGCCAGCAATTCGGTATGGTCGCGGACGAAGCCGTGGGTCATGCCCTTGCCACCTTCTTCCTCGCCCTCAATGAACACCTTGATGTTTAGCGGCAGGGTGCCACGGGTCTTTAGCAGCGCCTCCAACGCGAACAGGTGGGTCATGAACTGGCCCTTGTCGTCGGATGTGCCGCGGCCCCGGATGTAGCCGTCGCTGATCACCGGATCGAAGGGCGGCGTCGTCCACTTGTCGATGGGGTCTTCGGGCTGGACATCGTGGTGGCCGTAAATCAGGATGGTCGGCTTGCCGGGCGCGTGCAACCAGTCTGCGTATACGGCCGGGTGGCCGCCTGTTTCGATGACCCGGGCGTTTTCCATGCCGATACGAGCCAGGGAATCCGCGGTCCACTGAGCGGCGCGCCGCACCTCGCCGGCTCGCTCGGGGTCGGCTGACACGCTTTGGATCTTCAACAGTTCGATAAGTTCGGCCATGAAGCGGTCTTTGTGTTGCGTTGCATAAGCGAGGGCCTTGTCCATTCTGATGCCTCCTAGGGAAATGGGGATTGGATCAAGACCGCGCGCGTCGCCGTGCGGTCAGTGCCAGCAGGAACAGGAACGGGACTGCCCAGCCGGCCGCGCCACCGGCGGTTGAACCGGCGGTGCAGGCGCCGCCAGACTTTCCGGTCGGGCCTGGCACGCCGTTATCGACGGTTGAGTGCGTGTCAGCCGTCTTGCCTGGGTCGATCTGGACGCCGGGGTCTTCGGACTGCCCCCGGTCGACCGTCGTTCCGGGGTCATTAGCGGTGCCGGGGTCCTTCGGCGCGCCCGGATCCACAGGGGCTGGGATGTCGGGAGTCACGGCGGCGTCCGGGGCCGCATTATCGGGGATGGGCTCGGGATCGATCGGGCCGACATCACACGGGTCCTTGCCGTCCGGCCACGGCTTGGTCACGACGAACGAATCCAGGACCTTCTGGTTCTTCGTGTCGGTTGTCAGCAACTGGGTAGCCGTGGCGCGCGCTGTGTAGGTGATGGTGTTGCCGTCCACCTTCAATTCGACGTAGTGGTGGTCGCCTGCACACACCTTACTGCCCTCGGCCCCCGGGCAGAACAACTTGATCACATTCAAAAGCCCGTAGGTCAGCGCCCCTGCCCCACCCGTGAGGACATACCAAGTACCTTGCTCGCCATTCGTGGCGACACCGCCGCCCCGCATCGGCTGGTAGCGCTCGTACCAGTGGTTGTGACCGTAGAACACGAAGTCGACGTTGTGCTTGTCGAAGACCGGGACAAGCGCGGCGTTCTGGCCCCTCTCGTCCGGCGGGTGAGACAGGTCCTTTCCGAACAAGCCGGCCACGCTGGTGTGGATCGGGTGGTGGAAGAAGACGACCTTCCAAAAGCGCGGGTTCTCGGTCAGTACCTTGTCCAACCAGTCGGCTTGGTCGCCGAACGGCCGGGTACCGCCCTCGAAAGTTATTGTCGACAACGAAACGATGATCATGTTGCCCATGGTGACGTAGTAGTAGTCCTCGGTGCCGCTTACATCGTTGCGCGGCAGGTTGAACAGCATGTTGTAGTGAGCGGTGTCACCTTCGCCTGGCCCGTCGTCGTGGTTTCCCTGCGTCGGGAGGTGGGCGGCTGTGGCCAGACCGGGGTCCGACGCCCGCATCCAGTTCGCCCACTGACGTGCCTCCTTGCCGGCCCGGACCATGTCGCCGGTATTCAAGACCATCAGCGGCTTCCAGGACATGCCTTCCATCAGGATCGGGTTCCACCGAGGCGAAGGGCCGCTGTTGTCGTCGCTGCGGTCGTCGCCCATCGTAATAATGCTGTAGGGTTCGCACTGATCGGTCGGCGCGGTGCGAAAGACGAAGTCCTGGCTCCACGCGCCGGGGCTACCCACGCGGTAATGGTAAACCGTCGATGGTTTCAGGCCCGTCAGAGTGACTTCGTGGACGAAGCGCAGGTCGGATCCGCGGTCGGTTGAAAAGCCATCGGCAGTCTTACCGTAGGTGATCGAGGTGCCGTACTCGATCTGGGTCGGTGCGGCGCTGTAGGTGTTCCACGCCATGGCAGCGGTAGTCGTCGAGTCGGGTTCCGCGTACGAAAGTCGGATGCCCCAGGGCTCGGAAGCCAAGGCGACGGCCGGCAGCAA
>CAZHDQ010000163.1:0-6217 GCA_964531595.1 uncultured Anaeromyxobacteraceae bacterium | reverse complement strand
ACGATCGGTGGAAACGTGTCCTAGCGACACGAATAGAAGTGGAGGAGACACAAAATGGCGCTGGTCAAGAGGATCTCGGCACTGGTCGGCACGATGGTCGGCTCGTTCCTGCTGTTCGTCCCGTCGGCATTTGCCCAGACGGTCGCCGCGGGGGACACGGACTTCACCGTCAAGAAGTACATCGCCCTTGCAGCCGGTTTCGGTATCGCAATCGCAGCCGTCGGCGGCGCGATGGCGCAGGGCAAGGCCGTCACAGCGACAATGGAAGGCATCGCCCGCAACCCGGGCGCGGCTGGTAAGATGTTCGTCCCGATGATCCTGGGCTTGGCACTGATCGAGTCCCTGGTCATTTACTCGCTGGTCATCTCGTTCACGCTGGTCAACAAACTCGGCTAGGCTCTGCCCACGGACAGGGTCCAGCCTCCCGTCCCTGCGGCGTCGCTCGAATGGCGATGTTCAGTGGGTATGTACCCGTAATCCGGGGAAAAGCCGGTCGGTTTACCGCAACATGCCCCGGTCAAAGACATCGGGTCATTCCTCGGTCTTCCTGCGGGTCGTGCGCCGCGGCTTGGACGTCGACGTCGTCGGTGGCTTCGGAGATGGGGTGCGACGACGCGCCGGGGCCTTAGGCTTTGGGACTTCGGCCAACGCCATCAGATCCTTGTGTGCTTGGTCGACTGACGCCGTGGCAATCCAAAACAGGTCTGTAAGGTCCTCGCCCAGGATGCCACCGTTGGCCGGGATCGCTATCTCGAACGCAACGGTGTCCGTCCGCTTGTCGTAGTAGTACCGCCCAAACAGCAGTTCCGAGTTCCGTTCATTGATCCAGTGGAACAGGCGATCAACGGCGACACCTACCTTTCCGGGCTCAAAGTCCGGCGAGAAAGTCAGAAACCGGATGTACCAGGGCAGTCCCTCATCCTTCATGACCCCGAGATTCGCGTGGACGATCAGCCGGGTATGCTGCCCCTGGACGAAGACCGTCACCCGCTCGCGGTCAGGCTCGCTTTTGAACGCGAAACCCAGACGCCCAGCGACCATCGCCAGCGTCTCCAGATTGACCGGGTAGACCGTGTTGTCCATGCGCCACGCCTCGACTCGAAAAGGACGATTTGACAATACGGGCGTGGATAGGCGGGTGTCAAGCCACGAGGCACCAAGGCGGCAGGTCCGCGCGGGCACCAGTTCAGACCAGGACCGCAGTGCAAGCGTCGGGCTGCCGGTCTGCGAAAAGGTTGTTTCGCCCATTGATCGCCTTGTCGTTCGCTGCGAACGGGTCGATGACGATCATATCCGCCGCCTCCCGATCGGCTGGGCCGTCCGAACACACCCGCCCATTGGGGTCGACAATCCGACTGGCCCCGGTAAAAGACACCGTCATTTCGGCGACCGATTCGGTTCCAATTCGATTGGCGGTCACGGTGAACACGCGATTTTCCAGCGCCCGCGTGACCATCGCCGCCTGGCAGTGCGGCAGGACTAGGTTCGAAGGGTGTGCGATCACCTGTGCCCCGGCCAGGGCCATCGCCCGGGCGGGTTCCGGAAAGTACCAGTCGAAGCAAATCATGATCCCCACCTGCGCTCCAGCCAGATCGACTACCGGATAGGGCCCAGCGCCCGGGTCGAACACGCGGCGCTCGGTGTCGAATAGGTGGACCTTGCGGTAGACCGCCCGCAAGCCGGTCGCATCCACGGCCACTGCACTGTTGAAAAGGCCGTCGGGCGCCGATTCGGCAATGCCGGCGACGAACGCGCACCCGCGCCGGCAGGCCAGGTCGGTCAGAAACGCCGTCGTCGGACCGTCCAAAACCGGTTCGGCGACGCGGGCCAGGGCGTCCCGATCCGCCATCAAATAGCCGGTCGCGAACAGTTCCGGCAGCACCCACAAGTCGGCATCGCACCCGGCGATCAACGCCTCGACACGCGCCAAGTTGCCCGCACGGTCGTCGCGCACCGGCGCATTCTGCACCCAACCGATCCGCATGGCGCCTCCCGTTAATGCCACCTGCCCGACCATAGCCGAATTCCCGGTTCAGTGAAGCACGATCGGCCCCGATCCATTGACTCCAGGCGGCCCGAACCCGATACTTCCCGGGACTTGACGACCTGCCTTTCCAGGAGGATACGATGTCTCGACGACTGTGGTTGCCCTGGGCTCTGGCGCTGGCGATTTTCGCACTGGGTGGGTGCGAGATGTCGGACAGCGGCACCGACGTCCACGACGGCGACACGTGGTCGTCGGACGGGGCAATAGCCGACCCCGGCGCACCCGACGTTCCCGATTCGGCCGAAAGTGACGCCATCGAGACCGACACGGCTGCCCTGGACACAACGTCGGATCCAGACATCGCGACCGACCCAGGCGAGCCCGACGCGGTTGGGCCGTCACCTGCGCCCTACCTGATCGTCTACCAGGACGACCTGGCCGATGCGGCGGCGGACTTTTCCGCCTACCGCAGTTCGAAGGGCTTCCAGGTCCAGTCCGTCGCCGTGTCTGAACTGGTGAGCGGCGGCCTGACCGACCGGTCGCTGATCGCCCCGATCCGGGCGCGCCTGGCAACGATGATGGACGATGCCCCCGGCGTCACCCCGTTCCTGTTACTGATGGGGGACGCCCCGGCAGACGGCGAGGACACTGCTGGGCACATCCCCGCCGTCACATGCGAAAACGACACCCCCGGCGCCAACGGCTGCTGGACCGACAATCCCTACGGCGACCTGGACGACGACCAGGTGCCCGAAGTCGCGGTCGGTCGGGTTCCAGCGCGCTCAGTCGCCCAGGCACGCGCCTACCTAGCCAAGGTTCAAGACCACGAGGCGACCTACGAACCAGGACCTTGGAACCGCCGCGTCTCGATTTACACCGGCGAGGCGAACTTCGGCGCCCAGATCGACATGATGTTGGAATTGGCGATGTTCGAGGGGCTCAAGGCGATCTCCCACGACTTCGACATCGTCGGGGCCTACGATAATAAAAGTAGCGACTACTACTACACCCCGTTCGAAGACAAGGTCGTCGACCTGTTCAACCAGGGCAACCTGATGACGGTCTACGTCGGCCACGGTTCCGAGGAATGGACCCAGGGGCTGACGACCGAACAGATCGGTCAGATCGACTGCCAGCACCGGTTGCCCGTGGTGTTTTTCTTTGCTTGCTACGCGGGTAATTACACCCGGTCGGGCGATAGCCTGGCCGAAACGATCCTGTGGCAAGACGGGGGCGCTATAGCGGCCATCGGCTCGACCGAGGTTTCGCACCCCTACGGTAACGCCGTACTGGCCTACGAGGTACCCCGCGCAGCACTGGACGAGCGGCAGCAGACTGCGGGCGAGGTGCTGATGCGCGCCAAGCAGTTGATGGCCTGGAACCACGATGACGAGTTTCGAGGATTTGTGTCGGCCGGCGCGGGCATCGCGCTCCAGGAAATGGGCGACGACACCCCCCTCGAGACCATCGAACTGCAGCACAACGACCTGTACAACCTGCTGGGCGATCCGGCCGTCTCGATGAAGTACCCGCAGCACGACGTGTTGGTCACGCCACCCGCGAAGCCGCTGACCCCGGGTTCGATGACCGTGACCGGCACGGTGCCGGGGCTGTCGTCTGGGCGGGCTAGGGTGGCGCTGGAAGTCGAGCGCGACAACTTCGTGCAACTGCTCGAAACGGTCGACCCGCAGCATCCCGACGAAGCCGTGATCCAGGCCAACTGGACCAAGGCAAACGACAAGGTGATCGTGGAGGCAACCGTACCGGTGGTCGACGGCATGTTCACGGCCGAACTGGCCTGGGATATCGGCTTGATCCGCTACGGTAACTGGATCAAGGTGCTCGCCGACGACGGCGATGTTGAGGGGATCCGCGCCCCCACCGTCGATGCCATCGGGTCGTTAGATCTCCTCGCGAACTGAGAGATTGTGAGGAAATCAGAGACCGTGGCGACACGCCCGCACCCCGTGAAACAAACGCACGTCTTTAATCGATAGATCGGTGTCCCCTGTCGAGGTGGTCGCCATGCCGTCGATCGCACTGTCCCGCATCGGGTCGCTGGTCGTCTTGCACCGCGACGGGCCGCCGGACCACGAGGTCCGCCGCCGTCTGCGCCTGCTCCTTTGGGCGCCGCTACCCCGAAGCGGTGTGATCGAGGCGTGGCCCGGCGCAGGGCCCGACGAGGTCCGCTGGCGCCGGGTGGCCTAAGCCCGGGTTATTCATGGAGCGTCGTCGCGAGACCGTCGAGACGGCCCGGCTACAAGGCGCGGGGTGCAGGCGCGACTGAGCCTGTCTGGTGACAGGTGATTGGAGCGTCGGGGTCCCCGCAACGCAGCAGCCGGCGCCAGGATCGGCGGTCGCAGCAGACGCGGGCGTGAATAACCCGGGGTAAGCGGGCTGGGAAGTCCTTCACGATGCACAACATCGGTTATGAGTACTCCAATTCAGCCCAACATGGCTTCCTGGAACCTGACATGCAGCTAATGTCAGTGGTTTACGGGCACCCACAGGCATTGACATTGCGAGCCATCTGCACGATAGTGTGCCCACCTGAACCTGGGGGTCGCGGTCGTGAACCGCGGCGGGTGGACCGGGTGGTCCGGTCCGGGGAGACGGTTGTTTTGTGGAGGTAATGATATGAAGTCCATGGTGAAGTTTGCAGTCGTAGCGGCGCTGGGCTTGGTCCTGGTCGGCTGCAACGACCAGGCGAAGCAGGATCTGCTGAAGTGCCAGGAAGACGGCCAAAAGGCCACGGCCGAAATGACCACGGTCAAGGCCGAACTGGATGCGGCCAAGGAAGCGGCCGTCGTGACGGCCAACCAAATCGCCGACCTGACCGCCGCGAACAGCGCGCTACTCGAAAGGGTCGCCGGGTACGAAGCCGCCGCCGCCGCCCTGGTGCCGGCCGTAGTAGAGCCAGCCCCGAAGGCCGCCGCGAAGAAGCCCGCAGCCAAGAAGCCTGAGCCCGCGGCGCCGGCCCGGATCACGACCAGCACCGGCGTGAAGTCGCCGATTGTCAAGCCGAAGGCGAAGGGTAAGTTCCAGTAGGACCCGAGGCGCTGACGCCCGGGAAGGAGAGATGATTATGAATAAGTACATTCTGGTTCTGGGAAGTGCGATGCTTCTGGCCATGTCCTTCGCAGCCTGCGACGCTGAGGACGCAGCGAACGACATGTTCCAGGCTCCGAATCCGACGGTTTACGAGGCGTGCATGGACTTCCGTGCCGTCGCTTGCGAGAAGTTGGTGGCTTGCACCACGTTCCTTGGTCAGACCGAATGTGAGGAATGGTTCGACAGTGATACCGGTTATGAAGGTTGCAACGTGAGCAAGACGAACGAGATGTCGGATGCTGCGACCGCGAACTTTGATGCGTGCATCGCCGCGCTCCCGGGCTTCACGAACTGTGCGGGCCTGTCTGATCCCGGCATCGAAGACTCCATCGTAGCTTGCGACAATTGGCCGTAGGTCGACACCCCACTCCTCCAGTTCTTATCCCCGACTTCTCCAGAATCGATAAATGATGATCGCTTTGTTGATTACTCGAAGGCTTGGCGAAAGCTTGTGATCAATCCACCTGGACCGGCGGGAGTTGGAAGGCGTTGCTGCCGGCGTCCGGTGTACCGTAATCGTAGGCGTCATCGGTCCAGCCTGGCTGAATCACGTCCTGGGGCCCGCTGTCGTTGCTGGTCCGCTCGCCGGTAAGGTGCGGAACGACCGCCTCGTAGCGACCGTCCTCCCCGGTGGTCACATCGGCCACCCGCAGCAATTCCCCGGCGAATGTGGTGCCGTCCAGCGACCACCATGCGTCGGCGACATCGGACACATCATGGTACAGCCGGACGCGCGTCCCGGGCAGCAGGCGCCTGTCTGCAGCCGCGACGATCCGGCCTCGCACCAAGCGTGCGTCGGGCAGCGGGATGCCCAATTCATGGTCCCCGGACAAGTCCAAGGATGGCGCAATCGTGCGGGCCAATGAAGTGCCTACGGGTGGGTCTACAAGCAGGGCGTAGCGTCCCGGGTCGACCCGGATGGCGAACCGGCCATTTGCGTCGGTGGTTACCAAGAAGGTCGCGTCATTGGAACCTAAGTAGGCGGTTTCCAGGGTGTCGGACCGGTCGGTCAACAGCGACAACGTCGCCCCCGCCAACGGCAGCCCGTCTGCATGGCGGTAAATTACACCAGTCACGGTGGCGCGGGAATCCAGGAAATGTCGGAATGCCTGGTGGTTG
>CAZHDQ010000162.1:0-6280 GCA_964531595.1 uncultured Anaeromyxobacteraceae bacterium | reverse complement strand
ATCGCCATCAGTTGCATCCGCAATCGCTTAACGAACGTCGTTTTGCCCGACGACGAAGGCCCGGCCACCAGCACCAGCCTGCATTGCGGACGCGCCACCACGTCATCCGCCAGCGCCACCAAGCGCCGCTCGTGGGCCGCTTCAGCTACGCGAATGACATCGCCGATATGGCCGGATACCACCGCCGTATTCAGGTCGGCCACCGTCGAGATCCCCACCTTCCGATTGAAGTCGCGCGCGGCTGTATAGGCGCGGTACAAGCTGACGTGATTGCGCAGTCCCTCGGGCGGGTCGTCGGGGCGTCCAGGCGGCGGCAGGCACAGCACCATACCCACCTCGTAGGGCGCCAAGCTGAACTGCCGGATACCCTCGGTCGTCGGCAGCAGCGGGTGAAACCACAGCAGCACCTTGCGTCCCATCGTCACTAACGAAAACCAGGACCGGCGCGTCGTCTGCACGATCCTGGACGACGTGTCGCTGCCCAGGGCCGCCAGCGCCTCGACCGCCTGCAACTTTGGCACGCGGTACGTCGCCAGCGGCTCCTTGCGTGCAACCATCGCGCGCATCTCGGCCTCGATGGTCGCGATGTCCTCGTGCGTCAGCGGCCGGCCCAGCTCCACGTCAAAGTAATAGCCGTCACCAAACGACTGGCCCACGCGGACTTCGGCGCCCGGGAACTTGCGCTCCACCGCCTCGCACAGCATGACGATCAGCGTAGCGCGGTAGATGCGGGCGCCTTCCTTACTGGCAAACGTCACTGGCCTCAGGGTGCATGACGCCGCGATGGGCGCCCCAAGGTCCATCAGTCTGTTCGCGACGATCGCACCCAGGCAGTCTGGTTCGATGTCTGGCAGGTAGCGCCGCAGAAACACGTTGACCCGGGTGCCGCGGGTGATCGAAAGCACCCGATCGTCCACCGTAACGTCAATCGTCTGGGGGATGTTTAGCACCACGCCACTACCGCTCATGAAAACCTCCTTGGAGAACCGGTCCGGACCGCCGCCATCGGCCCCAGACCCGCCCCGGGCCACTGATGCTAGCGCGTGAGGCGCCAGGGTGCCAATGGGACGGCCAAGAGCAGACTGCGATATGATCCCGCAGGGAGGCATGCCATGAACGATTCATCGAGCCACGGTCACGGCCCGTCGCGGCTACCCAGCCTGTTGTGCCCAACCGGGCTGCTGGGGGTCGCAACGATGGCTGGTGGAGTGATCGTGCCGGCGTTGGCCTACGTCGGGCGGGGCGGCCACCGCTTCTCGCCCCTGAATCACTTCATTTCCGAGTTGGGCGAGGTCGGCGTTTCGCAACTGGCGTGGGTGTTCAACGGCAGCCTGGTCCTGTCGGGCGTGTTGATGGCGCTATTACTTGCCGTGCTGGGGTGGCGGCTGGGCACGCGGCGGGGCCGGGCGGCAGGTGTATTTGGCGTCATGGCCGGCGTGGGGGCCGTCGGCGTCGGTTTCACCCCCATGAACGACTTGGTGCCGCACCTCCAATGGGCGTTTGTTTTCTTTTGGGGCGGGCTGGCGACGGTCGTACTGTTCGCGTCTGCCGTGTGGCGGGATGGAGGCCGACGGTTGCCGCGGTGGCTGGCCGGGGTCGGGCTAGCATCGGCGGTCGTGTTCATTGTTTTCCTGGCTTGGCCGTTCGTATTCGGCCCGCCTGATGGCCGGATGCTGGACCCCAAGTCGGGTATCCCGCGACCTACCGTGTGGGGTTATGCCGTGCTCGAGTGGCTGGTGCTGCTGTCTGTGATGGTATTCGCCGCCAGCGGTGCCGTGGGTGCGGGGAGGCTCCGTCTCCCCGAGCCGGAAAGAAAGCGCACACCGAGGCTTGACAACGAGGTTTCCGACGGGCAGAATGCGCGGGCGTTGGACGGATGCGGGGTGGAGCAGTCCGGAAGCTCGTCGGGCTCATAACCCGAAGGTCGCTGGTTCAAATCCAGCCCCCGCTACTAATTGATTTCATTGAACTCCTGACCGCGTGACAGTGGGTTTTCCTTACCCTCCAGACCCGGCACTGTCCACTTTCTGCCCAACAATGCCCACAAGTCCGCTTCCGAAGCGGGTGCGCCGGGGGTCGACTCCGTCACCGGCGGCTTCCCCACCGGTTCCGCGGCCACCGGCGGTTGTGGCACCACCAGCACCTCGACCGCGTCGCGCCGCGTCTCGGGCAGCAGGTGCGCATACCGCAACGTCATCGTCATCGACTGGTGTCCCAGCAGTTCCTGGATCACCTTGATCGGGACGCCCGCGATCGCCAGTTGCGACGCGAACGAGTGCCGCAGGTCGTGGATCCTGATCCGGGGCAACCCGGCCCGCTTCAGCGCCGCAAAGAATGGCCGCTTGACGTTGGCCGGGTCCAGCAGCCCTCCCTGCGGCGTGCAAAACACCAGTTCGCTCCGGTCGTGCGCCGCCGCCTTCAGCACCGCCTTGAGCCGGGAGTTCATCGGGACCTCCCGCGGCTTCCCCGACTTCGGCGTCCCGAACTGCCCACGGAACACCGACCGCCGCACGACGATCTTCTCCTGGTCCCACAGGATGTCCTCACGACGCAGCGCCAGCGCCTCGCCCAGCCGCAGCCCAGTCCACAACAGCGTCGCGAACAGCGGCCTCCAGCGCCCGTCCAGCGACGCCAGGAACCGCTCCGAGTCCTCCCGTGAAAGGAAGTGCCACTCGGACTCGGCCTCCCGCAACTTCTTGACCCGGGCGATCGGATTGCGGTCCAACAGGTCCCAGTCCAGGGCCGAGTTGAACAGTTTCTTGAGCACGGCGAGGTGGTTGTTGACGGTCTTGGGCGACAGGGTCTTGATCTTCTCGACCTTGTACCGCTCCACGTCCCGCGCCGTGAACTCGCGCAAGTCCAGATTGCCAAAGAACGGGATCAGGTGGACCCGCAGCGTGCTTTCCTTGCCGACGACCTCGGACGGCTTGTTGTTCGGCTTCGCGTAGGTCTCGAACCACTCCCACGCGAACGTCTCGAACGCAAGCGGCCGCGGTCCCTCGGGCATGTCAGCCTCGGCCGCGGGGAGGATCAGACGCCCCACCCGCGCCGCGTTGACGATGTCCCCGGCCCACTGCTCGGCCTTTCGACGCGAGCCGTAGACCTTTCGGCGGAGGCGGCAGGAACGGCCGTCCTCCGTCGGGACGCGCACGTCGATCAGCCAGCCTGATCCGTGCCTCTTGATTGTCATTGGAACCCTCCTGGCCCCACCAGGCTGCGAGGGTTCCCCCGGGGTCTTTCATCCAGGATTCTATGGCCCCGCGGGGAAACCTCAAGTGCTTGCCGACCTTGCAAAACGGGATCGCCTTGCGCTGCGTCAGGTCGTACAGCCCGCCCATCTTCAGCGTGAGCCACTCGCACAACTGCTTCGGCGTCAGCAGTTCTTCCATGTCCGCACCTCCGCGTCCCGTCCGGGCGGGGACCGCCCCCGCCTGCCCGACCGGTATCACGGGTTTTCCCAGGCGGAACTTCGTTTTGACGTTAGGTGTCAGCGGGTTTTCTGAAGAACCGGCTCCGGGCCGCCCGGGGCTTGGTCGCGGACCGATTTCAGAAAAATCGTCAAACATGACGTTAGGTTGCTTTTGTCATTTCCGGCCTCGGGCGGCTTCTCGGGGGGAGAAAGACGGACCAGGATCTCCTGTCCTGGCGGGCGTTCCTGGCACCCGGAGCATCAGGAATTTGCGCCGCAGACATCGGTTCGGCCTGTCCCGAAGCGGTCCACAGCCAAGTCGTCGCAAGCAGATGCCCTGGCCGACGCCGTCCACCGGGTCCCAGCCCTCTTCCGAATCCGGATGCCCACCCACCGCAAGATGGCGGTAAAGTTGGCCCAAGCAACCTCGAATCGCGAGGCCCCATGGACATCGATCGCTTCCTGCGGACGCTGGACCAACATGTGCCAAGGGCTCGCTGGGACCGGCTCTGCCGCCGACTCGATGTTCCCGATTCGGGCGCGGCCCCCTCCGACAGCCTGCGGCAGTGGCTCCAGGTGGAACCGGAGGCGCGGGTGACCAGCCTGCTTGCCGTCCTTGGAAACCGGTCCCTGCTCGCCTGGGCACGCGATGTCGGTCCCGAAGCGCGGGGCCGCGAGACCGCGGTCCAGAGGATCCTGGCGGAGTTCCTGGATGCCGCCCCAGGGTTTCTTTTCGATCCGCAACGCGCGGCCCAGCCGTCCCGCCCGTACCAGGTGCGATGCGTCCAGGCGCTGCAGGACGCGATCGAGCAGGCGGGGTGGCGCGGCCGGCACCTGATCCAGATCGGCACCGGAGGCGGCAAGACGCGCGTCGCCAACGACTGGATCTCGCGCAGCATCGCGCTGGGCAAGCGCATCCTCTGGGTCACCAAGGACTGGGAACTCCTGCGGCAGGCCGCGCAAGACCTGTGCGCCCGGGATCGGGACGCGGCCGCCCGCCTGGCGAGGCTCGGCGGCGACCCGCAGGTTCTCCCCTTGCCCGAGGGCACCGCGGCGCAGGTCGTCTACACGACGATCCAGACCTGGACGGCCCGGGCCGACAAGGACTTCCGCAACGTCCAATTCGATTGCGTGGTCATCGACGAACTCCACTGGGGCGAGGGAGGCGCCTCCTACAAGAAGCTCCTGCAGCGCTACCGGAACGAGGCCATCGTGGGCCTGACCGCGACACCCAGGGACTGGACATCCTTCCGGCTGGTGGACCGGGCGTACGACCTCCCCTATCTGGTCCGCGAGCACTACGCGGCCAGGCCCCTCGTCCAGACCCCCGAAATTACCGGTGTGCACTGGCACCCGCAACTGGGGGCAGCCAAGGGCGATTTCGCAGAGGAGTCGCTCGCCGAACTGGCCGCAAGCGACACGCGCAACCGGCACATCGTCAAGACCTTCGTGGACAACCAGGCCCGGTTCGGCAAGACCCTGGTGTTCGCATGCAGCATCGCCCATGCCAACCGGTTGGCCGCGATGCTCCAGCAGAAGGGAGTCCCCGCCGAGGCCCTCCACAGCCGGGTGGCACCTACGGATCGGGACCTCGTGCGCAATCGCTTCGCGGATGGCCAAACCCTGGTGCAGGTCAACGTGGCGATGCTGACGCACGGCGTCGACATCCCGGACATCCAGACCGTCTTCCTTGCGCGCCCGACCGCCAGTCCAACCCTCTTCTGGCAGATGGTGGGGCGGGGTGTCCGCCTCGCTCCGGGCAAGCAGTCGTTCTACGTCGTCGACTTCGTCGACATCGTGGACCGGCACTCCGACCGGACGTTGAGTGCCGAGCGTGTCCTGGGCGACCAGTTCCCCCCGATGCGTCGTCACGCCCCGGCCAGGCGCACGCCCGGCCTGAGGGAATGGGAGTTCAAGCCGGCAAAGATCCTCCGCTACCCGAGCCGGAGCGGCTACGAGGAACTCCAGGGACTGGAGTACCAGCCCGCGCAGACCTTCGGCATCGAGTTCGAGTTGACCTGCAAGGATTTCGTTCCCGGAAGGAAGCCGTGGGACTGGTCACCGGTCGCTGAGGAGCTCCTGGCGGCCTTGCGCGAGGCCCTGGGCGATGAACTGGTCGCCCGGGAACCGGCCACGAACCCGGGCGACAGGTCGTCGGACCTCTGGAACGTCACGTGGGAAGGCAGTTGCGGCTGGAAGGTTTCGACCCCGATCCTGATGGGCGAGGAGGGCTTCGAGGAGGTTCACGATGCATGCCCGGCGATCCTCGAAGCCGCCACGGACCAGGGCCTTCGCGTCGATTTCCGGACCGGCACCCTTGTCCGACTGGGTTGGGAGCCTACCGCGGACCAGTTGAAGCGGTTGGTGAACACCGTGGCCTTCTTCGAGCCTGCGCTGCTGTCGCTGGTCTCGCCATCGAGAGCCCAGAGCCCGCTCTGCCGCCCGGTCCGCGAGATGCTGCCGCGTGCCAGCGCACTGCGCCGCCTGCCGGAGTGGGAGGCCGCGTTCAAGGATTCCCGCAATCGCTACAACGCCCTGAACCTGACCGACGTCTTCGGGTCGCACGGGACCGTCGAGATTCGGTTCCACAACGGCACGCAGGAGGCCAAGAAGGTCCTGGCGTGGCTGTCGCTGTGGATGCGAATCCTGGAGACCATCCAGCGAGGCCGCGTCCGAAACCTCCAGGACGGTCCGAATCTGGAGGCGCTCCCGCTGTGCCACGGCCCGCAGGGTGACATCGCCCAATTGACCCGCCTGGTGAACGCCAGCCAGGAGTTGAACGAGTATCTGATCGATCGGCGCGCCTTCGTCCTCCAGAGCGAATGGCTGCAACACAGCGACTTCGGCGACCTGGCCCGCGAGGTATCAAGC
>CAZHDQ010000161.1:0-6302 GCA_964531595.1 uncultured Anaeromyxobacteraceae bacterium | reverse complement strand
GACGATCGGCGTCGACAGTAGCGATCCGTATACACTGCCGTTCGTGATAGTGAACGTACCGCCCGTCAGATCGGCCAGATCGTGTTTATTGTCGCGCGCCCGCACCGCGAAGTCCGCAACCGCCTTTTCGATACCCGCGAACGACAACCGATCGGCGTCGCGCAGCACCGGTACGACCAGACCCCGTCCCCCACCGATCGCCACGCCGATGTCGAAATAGCGGTGGTAGACTATGTCGTCGCCACGGACCTCGGCGTTCAACTGCGGTACTGCCCGCAACGACTCGACGGCCGCTTTGACGAAGATCGATGTCATGCCCAGCTTCACGCCGTGGCGTTGTTGGAACGCATCCTGCCTGCGGTGGCGCAGATCCATCCACGCGCCCATATCGATCTCGTTAAAGGTCGTCAGCAATGCGGCCTGCTGCTGGGCCGCGACCAGGCGGGCCGCGATGACCTTGCGGATCCGCGTCATCGGGATCGCCTCGTCCACGCGGTGGATCACATCAGCAGGGGAGGGCGCGGCTTCTCCAGTTGAGGCTTTTGTGGTCGTTGCGGCCGTTGTGGGCGTCTGGGTAGGACGCGGCACGTCTGGCGTCCCGGCGATTGCGCGCAGAACGTCTTCCTTCAACACACGCCCACCGGGACCGGATGGCTGGACGGTGCCCAGGTCCACGCCCTTTTCGACCGCGACTCGCCTGGCGGCCGGCATTACGCGCGGGGTGTCCACAGGCTGGTCGACAGACGGGGCTTCCGTTTTTTGGGCAGGCGCTGTGGCCGGTTTGACTTTCGGTTGGGCGTCCGTTTCCACCGTACACAGCAAGTCGCCGATCTGAGCGGTCTCGCCAACCTGAAATTTCACGTTGGCCAACACGCCGGCCGCTGGCGCAGGGACCTCGACACTCGCCTTGTCGGTTTCGAGCACGACGATCGGTTCGTCCTCAGCGACCGCGTCGCCCTCGGCCTTGAGCCATTGCAGAATCTGGACATCGGTGATCGACTCGCCGACGGCGGGCACCTTTAATTCGTGCGTCATGCGACACCCCCAGCGCCCGGGACCGCTTTGTCCAGTGCGCGTGTAACCAGTTCATCTTGTTCCCTTTGGTGGCCTGCGTGCGACCCAGTTGCTGGGCTGGAAGATGCAGGACGCGCAATCCATCCCAGCGGGTGTCGTGCTGCCACGGCGCCCTCCAGCAGATCGCGCACATAGCGGCGTGCCCCCATGTTGAATGTCTCCTCCTGGACCCAGACCACGGGGGTTCCAGCAGGGTAGGGTGCCAGGGCCGCCAGGATCTCGTCCTCGCGCAGCGGTGCCAGTTGTTCCAGGCGCAGTATCGCTACGTCGTCTCGCCCTCGTTCCGTGCGGGCGTGAGCCAGATCGAAGTAGACCTTTCCGTTGCACAGCAGTACTCGTGACACCGGTCGGTCCCCGGGCAGTGCGTCGCCCAGGATGCGCTGGAACCGGCCGTTCGCCAAGTCCGCCAGAGGCGATGCCATGTCCGCGTGGCGCAGCATGCTTTTAGGTGTCAGCACGAACAACGGCTTGCGCCACGGCCTGACCACCTGTCGGCGCAGCACGTGGAAGAACTGGGCCGGCGTTGTCGGGTTGACCAGTTGTAGGTTGTCGTCGACCGCCTGTGCCAAAATCCGCTCGAGCCGCGCGCTTGAGTGCTCGGGACCCTGGCCTTCCAGCCCGTGCGGCAGTAGCAGTACCAAGCCCGACAGACGTCTCCATTTTGTCTCGGCGCTGGCCAGGAACTGGTCCACATAGACCTGCGCGGCGTTAAGGAAGTCGCCGAACTGCGCTTCCCATATCACCAGAGCATTCGGCTGGTCCAGGCTGTAGCCGTAATCGAACCCCAACACGCCCGATTCGGACAGCGGACTGTTGCGGATCTCGACCGGCGCCTGGCCTTTCGCCAAGTGCTGAAGCGGGGTGTAGATTTTGCCAGTTTGAGCGTCGTGCAGCACCGCGTGTCGATGCGAGAACGTCCCCCGCGCCGCGTCCTGCCCGCTGACGCGCACCCGGTGCCCCTGGAGTGCCAGCGTGCCCCATGCCAGCGCCTCGGCGGCCGCCCAGTCAATCGCCCGTTCGCCGCGCGCCATCTCGACGCGGGCCGAAAGCCACTTCACCAGCTTTCTGTGGGGTTCGAAATCCGCGGGCACCTGGCCCAGCGATTCCAGGACCGTTTGAAGCCGCGCCCGGTCAACGCCCGTGTCCACATCAGGCACCTGCGATTCCGGACCGCCGGAAAAGCCCGCCCAAACGCCGAGCGGTCGCCTGGGTTCGACTTCGGTCTTCCCGGTCGCCGCCAATTCCGCGTCGAACTCGGCCCTCCGCCGGGCCACGATCTCGTCGGCCTGGACGCGCGTGACCCCGCCCAGTTCCACCAACCGCTCCGTGTACGCCTCTCGCACCGTAGGCCGCTTCGCGATGGCTTCCACCATTAAAGGTTGCGTGAACGCCGGTTCGTCGCCCTCGTTGTGGCCGCGCTTGCGGTAGCAGTACATGTCGATGACCACGTCGCGCTGATAGGCCCGCCGGAAGTCCATCGCCAGTCGCACCACCTGGGCCACGGCCTCCGGGTCCTCGCCGTTGACGTGGAACACCGGGATGTCGAGCATTCGCGCCACCGCGGTCGCGTAGGTAGTGCTGCGGCCTTCCTGGGGTGATGTCGTGAAACCGATCTGGTTGTTGACCACGACGTGCAGCGTGCCGCCGATGGAGTAGCCGGCCAGTTCACTCATGTTCAGAGTTTCCTGGACCACGCCCTCGCCGGCGAACGACGCATCCCCATGGATTAGCAGTGCCATGCTGCGGGCGCGCCAGGTGTCACCTACTCGGTCCTGGCGCGATCGCGTGCGCCCCATCACCACCGGGTCAACGAACTCCAGGTGGCTTGGATTGAACGCCAGGGCCAAGTGCAACCGGCGTCCTTTCACGGTGGTCCATTCGCCACCAAATCCCAGGTGGTACTTGACGTCGCCGCCGGGCCGCCCGCGGCTTTCGCGGTCCTGGAATTCGCGAAAAATCTGTCGCGGGCGCTTGCCCAGCAGGTTCGCCAGGACGTTCAGTCGCCCGCGGTGTGGCATGCCGATGACGATCTCGTCGATGCCCTGCTCGCCTGCATGCTCGAACGCCAAGTCCAACAGCGGGATCAGCGTTTCGGCCCCCTCCAGGCTGAAGCGTTTGGCGCCCAGGAACTTCTTTTGGACGAAGTCCTCAAATATTTCGGCGTCGGTCAGTCGGGTCAGGATCCGGATCTGCTCGTCCTGCGTAAGCGGCAACCGATTCCCGGTGCCTTCCATGCGTTCCTGGAGCCAGGTCTTGAGACCCAGCTCGTTAATGTGCATGAACTGGACGCCGATCGACCGGCAGTAGGTGCTGCGCATCCGGTCCAGTAAGCGACGCAACGACAGACGCTCCGGCCCGCCAACGGTGCGCGTCGAGAATTCGCGGTCCAAGTCGGCTTCCGTCAGGCCATAAAACGCTGGGTCCAACTCGGACTGCTCGGCACGCGGCGTCCCCAACGGGTCCAGGTCGGCTACCAGGTGTCCTCGCACCCTGAACGAACGTATCAACTGGTCAACACGGTCTTGCAGGACCAGCATATCGACTTCGTGACAGGGTGCGTCGCTGCCCCCGAACAGCCGTCCCTGGGGCATCGATGGAGCGGCCGTCGTGGCCTGCCCCGTGTCAGGCGTGCGTTCGAACCAGTCCCGGAAGCCTTCGGGCACCGCCGCAGGGTCTTGCCGGAAACGTTCCAGTTGCTCTTCCGCATAGCCCAGCGCCGCTGGGTCCAGGTTTGGGGATTCGGGCATGTCGGGCGACTTTCCTGCCATGGTCCCATGAAGATTGACCGTGGCGGCCACAATGTCAACCCGGCTTGCCCGCGGGGCTGGATTCTGGCAGTCTTGAGATCTCGCACCCATCCACGCGGGCCGGTGCCTATGTAAGGTGCGAGCCGGATTTTCACCAAGGAGGCGCCCATGCTGGTCAACCTGATCGATATCCACGTCAATCCCGAGTCCGCCGAGGCCTTCCAACGGATGACGCTGGAAAACGTTCGTCACAGCCGGCGGGAATCCGGGATCGCCCGCTTCGACCTGATCCGGCACATAGAGGACCCTGCACATTTCATGTTGATCGAGGTCTTTCATTCTGACGAAGCCGTCGTGGCTCACCGAGAGACTGGGCACTACCGCGTCTGGAAGGAGGAGGTCGAGTCGATGATGGCGCGGCCCCGCAGCACCCAGCACTTCGAAGCAGTCGAGGCGGATGCCGGAGGCTACCGATGACATTTGATTTCGCGACCGCGGGAATCGTGCGTTTCGGTTCCGGTTGCCTGGCAGAGGTCGGGGACCGCGTCAGGCCGATGGGACGCCGCGCATTCGTGGTTACTGGCCGTACGCCTCACAGGGCTGACCTGCTGGTCGAGCGCTTGATCTGTGCCGGCGTCGAATGCACGACTTTCGCCATCGACGGGGAACCCGCTGTCGAGGACATCCGGCGGGCGACGCTCCTGGCGCGCAATCTCCACTGCCAGATCGTAATCGGATTCGGCGGTGGTAGTGCTATTGACGCGGCCAAGGCCGTGGCGATGCTGCTGGGCAACGGTGGCGACCCGATGGATTACCTCGAGGTCGTTGGCCAGGGGCGTCCCATCACAAAACCATCGGTGCCCTGCGTGGCGGTTCCGACCACCGCCGGCACGGGCAGCGAGGTCACCCGCAACGCGGTACTGACCTGCCCGGAACACGGGATCAAGGCCAGCCTGCGCAGCCCTCACATGCTACCTCGCCTGGCTTTGGTTGATCCGGACATGACCCTGTCGATGCCGCGGCCGATCACGATCGCGACGGGCATGGATGCCTTGACCCAGTTGCTGGAGCCGTTCGTGTGCCTGCGCGCTAACCCGATGACCGACAGTCTGTGCCGGGAGGGGCTGGCACGGGTTGCCCGGTCGTTGCGGCGTGCTTGTACCCATGGACGCGATGCCGCGGCGCGGACTGACATGGCGCTGGCCAGCCTGTTCGGGGGGATGGCGTTGGCAAATGCGGGGCTTGGCGCGGTACATGGGCTCGCGGCGGTGATTGGCGGGGCGTTTGGCGCGCCGCACGGGGCGGTCTGTGCGCGCCTGCTGGGGCCGGTGTGCGTGGCGAATGTGGATGCGCTGCGTGAACGCGGGTCCGACAGCCAGGCGTTGGAACGTTACGACGAGGCGGCACGCCTGCTGACCGGGCGGCCCGACGCCACTGCCGACGACCTGATAGCGTGGCTCGATGCGCTGGTGTCAGAACTTGGAGTGCCGTTGTTGTCCGCCCACAGGATGACCGATGCCGACATCCCTGAAGTTGTCCGCAAGTCCACCCATTCCAGCAGCATGAAGGCGAACCCGATCTTGCTGCGGCCCGACGAAATGGAATCGGTGTTGCGTCAGGCGCTGGTGGGGTAGGTTCAGCCTACAGAACGGGCTTGCCCTGGTATTCGCCGGTCAGCGATTCCAGGAAGCGAACGATGCGTGCGTTTTCGCCAGTTTCCAGTGCCACATTCAGTTGGTAGGTCGCCATCGCGTCCACGGCGGCGGTCAGGTCCTGTGCCGTGCCGTCGTGCAGGTACGGGGCGGTCTGCGCGATGTTGCGAAGTGTCGGCACCTTCTGCCTGTGGCGGTCGGCCTCGTTCTTCGTCACGTTGAAGCGGCCCGCGTCGGCTTCGGTGACCGGTGAACCGCGATCCCCGAAGTAGTCACCCTTGCGGCCCACCAACTCGTACGAGCTGCCGCCAAGCAGTTCACCGACATGACACATAGTGCAACCGCGCTTCTGGAAATGGGCCCATCCGGCCTGCTGGTCGGCGTCCAGTGCGGCAGTGTCGCCGTGCAGGAACCGATCGAACGGCGCGTTCGGCGTCATCAGAGTTCGCTCGAATTCCGCGATTGCGTGGGTGACAGTGGCCTTGGACAGTCCCTCGGGATAGACAGCGGTGAATGCGGCCACGAACGCTTCGTCACGGTTCAGTTTTTCCAGGATCTGCGGCCAGTTGGAGTCCATTTCCAATGGATTGTTCGGTGGGCCGTCGGCCTGATCTTCAAGGGTTGCCGCTCGCCCGTCCCAAAATTGCGCGAACTGCAGGGCGGAATTGAACACGGTCGGCGCGTTGATCGGCCCGATCTGATCGCGCACGCCCTTCGAAAAGCGCAAACCGTCCACGCCACCGTTCGCCAGATCGTGGCACGATGCGCACGATACGGTGTTGTCGCCGGAAAGGCGCTTGTCGTCGTACAGCATTCGGCCCAGCGCCAC
>CAZHDQ010000160.1:0-6305 GCA_964531595.1 uncultured Anaeromyxobacteraceae bacterium | reverse complement strand
GTTGCCAAGCAGGGGGTCAGCTATTCGGACTATCACGTCGAGGTTCCCGACGGGCCAACACTAGAAGGTCGTGGCAATAGTTTGCTGAACAACCCCGAACATTCCGCCAAGGTCTTTGCGACATGGCGGGAACCCCGGGCTGGGGTCACCGTGCACGTAGACATGGCGCTGTTCTGGGGCTACCAGGGACGCCTGGATGGGGTCCGCATGTACCGGGATGCTTGGGCTGCAGCCGGCGGCGATGCCCGGTGGGACGCGCTGGAGGCTCGGTTGGACCGGGAAGGCTTTGCCAAACCGAACGTGATGATGAACGCGTCCATCGGATACCGGTTGCCCATCCCAGTCGTGGACACGACCATCCGGCTGGATGCTCACAACCTACTTGGATTCAAGCGGTACTTCTACAATTCTGGGGACAACGTGGCATTCCCAACCCGGCTGCGGTGGACCGAGGAACCGGCAACAGTGGCTGTGACGCTGGACTTGAAGTATTGATGGGACGTTTCACCCACAGGGCGGCGGTCGTTCTGGCCGTGATTCTGGTGGCCGGGCAGGCGTGGAGCGCCGATCCACCCGAATACGACGTCAAAGCGGCTTTTTTATACAATTTCCTGATGTTTTGCGAAGGAAACTCGGGAAGTTCGGGGCCGGCGATCCTGCTGGTAGTCGGCAAGGACCCGTTCGGTAAGGCCTTCCAGGCGGTCGATGGACGCCCGGTCGGCCCTCAACGACGCCCACTCGAGATACGGAATGTCAGGTCCTGGTCGCCATCGGTGGACCTGCATAACGTGCGTCTGGTCTTTCTGGCGGGCAGCGAAAAAGAGCGCTTTTCCGAAGTGGTGCGCGCGCTAAAAGGACGGGCGATTCTGACCGTGGCCGATTCGTCGGGATTCCTGGAAGCCGGCGGGATGATCAACCTGATCACCATGGACCGGAAAGTTCGCTGGGAGGTTAACCGATCGGCCGTGCGGGAGGCCGGCCTTCGGCTGTCCGTACAGGTGCTGCGCAATGCGCTGCGCATCATAGGCGACCCATGATCGACACGGACCCAATGGCGGTCAGGCCGTCCTACGTCAACCGCCGACTGTCCATCCGTGGGCAACTCACGGCCCTGCTGTTGTTGGCCAGTTCCCTTGTAGTGATCGTGGCCAGTGTGGCATACACGGTACTGACGGTATATGCCTGGCGGGATGGCCAGGTCCACGAACTGTCCAACGTGGCCCGCCTGCTGGCCAAAAATACCGAAGCGGCAATGGCCTTCAAGTTGCCCGAGGATGCGGAACGGATGCTGGCCTCCCTGTCCACGCGCCCATCGGTCACGCGGGCGGCGATTTACGACCGGGACGGCAAACTGTTCGCGTCGTATTCGCGCACGCCTATGGACGTGGTGCCACTGCCGTCCCGGATCGGGTCCGACGAGCCGCAGTTCGGGTCTGGGACGGTTCGGGTAGAAGAACCTATTCAGGTCCAAGACGATCGGCTGGGGTTCGTCGTGGTAGAAGATGACCTGTCGGCCGTGGGCGTGGCGGTGCGACGCAGTTTGTCGCTCTTCGTTGGTGTGCTGGCCGGATGCCTGCTACTGGCGTGGCTGGTTTCGTGGCGACTGCAGGGTGTCATATCGAAGCCGCTGCTGGCGTTGACTAAAACCGCACACGCGGCACAGCGCAGCGAATGGTCCGTACGATCCGACGTTCAACGTAACGATGAAATCGGACTGCTGGCACGAACATTCAACAGGATGCTGGAGGCTATCCAAGCCGAAATAGCCGAGCGTCGGAAGGCCGAGCAGGGACTGCGGACTTTGGCTGCGACACTGGAGCATCAGGTGGACTTGCGCACCCGAGACCTGAAGCGGTCCAACGATGAACTGGAGCGGTTCGCTTACGTGGCTTCCCACGACCTCCAGGAACCTCTGCGGATGGTGTCCAGTTTCACGCAACTACTGGGACAGCGCTACCAGGGGAAACTGGACGACAAGGCGGACATGTACATCCGGTACGCGTCGGAAGGGGCCCTGCGCATGAAAGCGATGCTGGACGATCTGCTCCAGGTCTCGCGGGTCGGCACCCGGGGCCGGGCCCTGGAAACGGTCTCGATGCAGACGGTGGTCGAACAGGCGCTGCAAAACCTGGCCATGAGCGTGCGGGAATCGGGTGGGACTGTGGAATTCGGCCCGCTTCCGTCCATCATGGGTGACGGGACCCAACTGGTCCAATTGCTGCAAAATCTGATCGGGAACGCCCTGAAGTTCCACGGCCCGGACGCGCCGCGGGTGCAAGTCACAGCCTCGGAGTTTGGGGGCCCGGCTCAAGAAGACGGCCCAGGGAAGGGTTGGTGGCACTTTGAGGTCCAGGACAACGGCATCGGAATCGCCCCGGAATACCACGAACGGATCTTTCAGATATTCCAGCGCCTGCACAGTCGCGAGGAATACGATGGATCGGGGATCGGCTTGGCGTTGTGTCACAAGATCATCGATCGACATGGCGGGACGATTTGGATCGCGTCTGCGGAGGGCAAAGGCACGACCTTCCACTTCACTCTGCCGGCCGTGCGAGGCCGGGCACGTGAAGCCGGGCACCTGCGATGACCTTCTGTGAAATGACCCGAAGTTACGTCAGTCCAGGCGGGCCACTGGTGGGCCCAGCACGCACACAACCGGGGTGTGATCGAAATAGGCCGCGTCCGGCAGCACTGCTGGATGCCCCGGATCCACGCCTGCCGCCCAGCAATTTCCAACAAACGCGTCGGAAATCACGTGGTCGATGTTCACGAATCCGCCGTACGTAGGTGTCACATCGGGGCCCACGGCCGTCACGAAATGGAACGGCCCGTTGCCACCCGCCTTGTCGATTAGGTAGGCCGCGCTGACGTCGGCCTTCGCAAAACGGCCCGGATCGGTGTTGAAATCACCCAGGATCACATTGCGTTCCCCGTTGGCTGCCGGTTGGCCGGCGAAGTCCCCACCGAAGTCCTCGAATACCTGGGCGAACTGCTTCCTGCGGCAGTTGTGGTCCGACTGTTTGATTCCCGAAGACCCATGGACGTTCACCAATGTCAGTGTGCCCCCGGCCACCAGGTCGACGACAGCCCTGCCCACTCGGGAACCGCCGCCGCAATCCATTACCCGGGCGCCGTCCATGCCTTCCAGGCAGAAGTCGGTGTCGCATCCCCGGAACCGGCCGAACCGGGGGTTGATTGCGGCGCATTTGTCCGGTTTACCCATGTTGCACGCGACCTGCCAGCCTTCGGGCAAGATGGCTTGGGCCACAGTCGGATTGCCGTCCTGCCAGTCCTGACAGAAGAAGTCGTCGCGGGCTTCGACGGGAACGTTGGCGCATTCGGTAGTTGAAAAGATTTCCTGAAACGCGACGATGTCGGGGTCCAGGGACGCCAGGAAATCCTTTGCTGCCTGGACGGCAGGCATCCAGGATAGCCCGTTGCCGTAGTACTGGTCCGACCAGGTGGCCATTTCCGGGGTGTAGGCGTCGTCGGGGTCTTCGTCGCCTTTGGATTCCGTGGTTCCCGTATTGAAGGTCACTACGGTGAATGATAACGGCGGGGGACTGCCGTCATCGGGACTTCCCGGGTCCCCGGCAAGGTCAGTAGTGCCGTCGCCATTTCCACCGCAGGCCCACAGCATTGTCGCCAGAAGCAGCAGTGCCGCAGTTGGCAGAATTCCCTTTCTAAGCAGCGTCCACATCGCCATGACGCACCTCCAGAGCGGACCCGAATCAGTGCAACCAACACGGCAGCACGTCCGAAAAGGTACCGCGTTCGATCTGGTTAGGGAAGCCGCTGCCAAGCGTGCCGGCGCTTCCCCTGGGGGCCCCTGACGGGGACGCGTCTAGTCCGTGCTGGGCGATAAAGACAAGGGGAAGCGCGCATCAAGTGCGGCTTGTTCCCACTTACGGCGTCACTCCGCTACTGTCGCTTCCGTGTCGGCCTGCTTCTGTGTACTACAATAGTAGTTTCTGCCAGTCCCAGGTGCCGCAATCCCTAGGCAGGCATCACCCGACGCCTCAGTGCCGACTGGGTCGATCCGGTCACGTTCGTCAATGGGATGTCGTGGATTACCTTCCATCGTAATGTCGGAGTACAATCGGAACCCTCGCGCAGAGGTGATCCCATGAGGCATCTGATGATTTCGTTCTTCCTCGCGGCAGCGCTGGTCGCATGCGGCGAGGTGGTAGTCAAGGCGCCGAATTTCGGGCAGGCGGACGTGCTACGGGAGGACCCAGGAGGCGTGGTCGAGGATTTCGGCAACATTGAGGATCCCGGTGCAACCGAGGACCCAGGCTTTGTCGAGGACCCAGGCTTTGTCGAGGACCCAGGAAAGACCGAGGACCCTGGCTTGGTCGAGGACCCAGGAAAGACCGAGGATCCAGGCATGGTCGAGGACCCCGGCGAAGAGGATATCCCGCTCAAGGAACCTCAAGTGGCGGGCGAACAGTGTCGCGACTTCCGCGAATGCCTCAGCGAGAAATGCGTGGACAATGTCTGCACGTGCCAGACCAGCGACCATTGTCCGGACCCGTCTACAATGTGGTGCGACAACGATAGTGGCACATTCCTGGGCACGATGCGGTGCTTCCCGAAGCGGGAGTTGTACGCCGGTTGCACGACCAGTGAACAGTGCATCCACGGCTCGTGCGACCAGGAGCCGGGGATCTGCTCGGACTGTTCGATGCAAAACCCTGGGAAATGCGCGTTGTATGGCCCGACATTCAACTGCTGCTTTGGCACTTGCGCCGAGGAATGCTTGGCCTGCCCGGCGCTGCCTCCTCCCAACCCAATCTACGTGAAGTGCATGACGGGCTGCTACGACCCCGAACTCCAATACTGCAGCGATAGCGGCGGCGCCGAGAAGATGCCCGGACCCTCCGCCTGCAATTACCAGGACCAAGCTTGCCTTTCGGGGCTCTGCATGCCGATCCAAGGGGGCATGGACAGCCAATGTGGCTGCACCGACGCCGCACTTCATTGCATCGGCGGCTGGGAGTGCAACGACGAGACCCACCTCTGCGAGCCCGTCGCCATGCCCGCCCCGGCGCCCTGATCCGAACGACGAGTCGCCCGAATCGACGCCCCCAGTTCCAGCCCGATGATCGAGCGTTATCACAGCCCCAGCATTGCGGCCGTTTAGCGATGTCGATCAGACTTGGCACGGGTACGGCGTGGCCGGATCGTGGCACTGATGAGTCTTGCGTTTTGCTTTGCCAATGAGGTAGTGACGATGAAACGCTCCCTTCTTACTTGGGTCCTCATGGGTATGCTCGCTGGCGCACCGTCCAGGACTTCGTGGCTCGTGCCACGAAGGAACGCTTCAAGCCCATGGCCGACTTCGACTGGGAGCAGTAGCCGCAGTGGGCGCGAGCGTCGGCTGCCGCAGACACTCACACATTGCCGACCACCACGTGCAGATTTCTACAGATTATGGTAACCACTTCATAAGATACGTTTTTTAGTTCCCACAAAAGCGACAACGCAGGGAAAAATGCATTGACGTGCCCCCGGGCGGCGCGTATTATTCACCATATGGTTAAGGTGTCGTGCAAGCCCCGCCACGTACGAACCGCCATCGAGCGGATACGTGAACTGGCAGCCGAAAACTGGTCGTGCAGGATCTTCTCGAAGGTCACCGGCGAGGCGATGTACGTCTTCAAGCCCATAACAACCTTCGGCCCGCTCTACCTGAAGTTGGTCATCCGAAACGAGTGCGTCGTGGTGTCGTTCCACGAGGAGGTGGAGGTATGAAGCCTACGATTCAAACCAAAGGTGTCTCTCGGCCCCCCGTCCTGCCGGACGACGCCTGTCCGGCGTGCGGGATAATGATGGAGGCAGTGGTCACCGAACTCCCGTTCGTCATGAACGGGGAGAAAGTCGCCGTACCCGACGTTCCACACCTCGCCTGTCCTTCCTGCGGCGAGGTCGTCCTTCGGTACGGCGAATCCAAGGCACTGCAAGAGCGGGCCGTCGAGGTCTACCGACGCGCTCATGCCCTGCTGACGGCGGAGGAGATCCGAGCCTTGCGCGAACGGCTAGGCATGACTCAGGCGCAGTTTGCTTCCCTCCTGCGCCTCGGACTGAACACTGTTTCACGCTGGGAGGCGGGCCGAAATGTCCAGAACGAGGCCATGGACATCCTGCTCAAGATCGTCCGGGACGTGCCGGGCACGCTCGATTACCTGAAAAACCGCGCTGCGTAATCAGCACCCCGACGTACTCTGCTCACGCCTAGGAGCTTGTTGCGGATAGATCGCGACCTCCACAAAGGCCCTTAGTCGGGGGTTCGAGGGGTCCGA
>CAZHDQ010000159.1:0-6331 GCA_964531595.1 uncultured Anaeromyxobacteraceae bacterium | reverse complement strand
CGCCCTGACTCGCGACGACTTCATCCGCATCCTGACGGAACCGGACAACAGCATGGTCCGGCAGTACGAAGCGCTGATGGCCACCGAAAACGTCAAGTTGGATTTCCAGGAAGACGGCGTCCGCGAGGTGGCGACGATCGCCGCGGATCTGAACGCCCGGCACCAAAACATCGGTGCACGTCGCTTGCACACCGTCCTTGAAAAGATCCTGGAGGACCTGGCGTTCCACGCACCAGACCTGCCTGGTAGTACCGTCCCCGTCACTGCGGCGTACGTTCGCGAACGCCTTGGCGACATACTGCTGGACGACGATCTGAGCCGATATATCTTGTAGCGGTTCGAAAACGACCTGCGGCTAAACTGCCTGGAGTGCGCGGACCTCGGTTCGTACCGTCACGCGTCCGATCTGTACGCGACAAACGCCCTTCGTGTCGATGTCGGTCAGGACGCCTGCTCGACCCGCGAACACACCTTCGAGCAGGCGGACCTTGGCACCAGTGCCAAACCGCACAATGCTGCCGTCGGCGGTGACGTTTAACGCATCTTTCCCGGCCTTGTCGGTCGCCAGGTAGTTCGATGCGGGTCGCCAGGCAGCGAATTCCCACAGCGAAACCATTGTGGCCAGCAGATCCCGGCACCACGGCGCGAAACCAGGACCGGCGACCAGTGGGTCATCCGGCAAAAGCTCGACGCCGACCCGCACCAGGAACTGCTCGTTGAGGACCGATTCTTCCAAAACGCGCAGGTGCTCCGGCAGGAAATCGGCGCACGGTACATCCCGCCCGGGGGCGATTCGGAACCGCGTACCCGCTGGAAGTCGACGGATCATGTGGACCAGGTCCTGCGCCTCGTCGCCGCTGCGCGCCCGATTCAGCAGGTTCATCACGTCCAGCCAGGCCGTCGAGTGCATCATCAGCCCAGCGTCCAGACCATTGGCGTCGACCCGTACGCCCAGTGTCACATGTTGGTGGTGGTCGCCAGCGTTTGAAATCTGGTCTGGAAGCGATATCCGGCTGTCCAGAAGTGGTGTGATTGCACGCCGCTGTTCCGTAGTCCGCGTGAAATACAGCACCAATTCGGCGACTCGTTTCCCGTTGAACACGTTGGGGGCATAGGGGGTCACCTCCCAGGCGAACGGTCGGGCGGCACAAAGGGTCGGCTCCATGGCAGAACCGAGTGCCCTCAGGGTGTTCCACACCCGCATCCGTTCCATGTTGAACAGGTTTGACGACCACTTGCGAGGCTCAAACGCCAGGAAGGCAGCCTGGTCGAAGCCGTTGAAAGATTCGGAAAACGACACCAGGAACACCTCCGCGAGCGCCTCCCTGGGATGCGCCGCCTAGAATCTGGCCGGAAGTCTAATCGAACGAAGGGTCGTTGCCAAGCGATGGAACGGTTCAAACGCAGCGCCGGGTGCATCAAAGTCCGTCTGGAACAGTTTGCGGATAGTTGCCGTCTTCACCTGACCCGTGCGAAACGCCGCGTACAACCGTTCCCCCAGATCGTAGCCTAGGAAATGGACCAATGGCCGAAGTACCTCGGCGCCAAGGTCCGCAACCCCATCGTCCAGGCCCATCGACCGCAGGTGCAAGTCGAACGACGTGCTGGAAAACGATGCGCGCCACTGTTGTTTTCGATGCCATGCTGCCTGTTGCGCGGCGAACACGACTTCTGGCGTCATGTCGTCCGTTTCCGGGTCAACGTAGCGCTTGACCGCTTCTCGGACCAAACCACCCGACGGCGGTTTACGTTTCGGGTTGAAGAGCTTCGCCCCGAAGTATCCGACCGCCTCGTGCAACGTCCGGCTGTATATGAAATCCGTCGGGTCCGCAGGCACCGTGCCCCCTGCCAGGCGCGCCTTGATGCAGTGCGCAGCCTCCTCCGCCAGGTGCGTCGGCGACAGATTCGCCAGGTAAACCAAGCCGTGTGCCGGCAAGCAGACCGATTCTCCCGACGCGACCTGGGCGGCCATGAACACCCATGTCGCGTCATCGAAATCCCGCCAATGTTCCGCAAACGGCTCCAGGTCGCCTGGCCCGCAAACCAGCACGTCGTCCAGGATCCCCTGGGTCTTCAGTCCGAGGATGCGTCCCAGGGCCCGCACGTGCTTCAAAAAGTTTCGTCGCACCGCAGCGCGGTCGGGTTCGTGCGAATAGTCATCACCGGTCATCGCCGCCAAAAACGAATGCTGCGCGGCGATCGGCGAACTGGCGGGCACCACGAACCGGTCCTGTGCCAATCGGACGACATCCACCTCACTTTCAAGCCCCCGGGCCATCAACTGGAAATACACGGCATCAAGATTTTGGTGGATCGTCAGGATACGGGCGTCAACGGCTAGGCGGCCGACCGCCCGCCGCAGGGCATCAGGCAGGTGCGAAGGCGCCAAGTGTGCTTCGCCCATCAACACCAGCATCTTGTGGCGCGGATTCTCCCGCAGCGCTTCCGCGATCTTCCATGCCGCGAAATCGGCCCTCGAAAAGACCGTCCCGCATTCGCCTGGTGTGCAATCCAAGGCTATCACTCGGGCCCCGCGATTCCGCGCCAGTTCGAAAATCGGCTTGAAATTCGGCCAGACCTGGTAGGACGGCCAGGAACGGGAGTAGTCAACGCGCCGCAGGAAGGTCGTGTCGTCGATGGAACCGGCCATGTACGCGTCCACCGCACGCTGATAACGGGCCGGCACGAATTCAAGCCCGAGGACGATGCGGCTCGACCGTACCGCCCGCATCACGCGCAGGAAGCCACGCTGGGATTGGGCAAGCGTGTGGTAGTCACCAACCAACACCACGCGGGCCTTGCCGATCGCCGCTCGCAGTGCCGACGGGCTAGACGGGGACCAATCAGATGGGATCGATTCCACCAGTTCACGCTCGTACCGGTCCAGGTCCTCCCGGGCAAACCGACGCGGGGCCGACACCATCTGTTGTATCCGTCGCTCGTTTGCCTTGTAAAGGGAACGCTGCAACATGTCGATGCGCGCCCGAGTCCCCATCTTGCCTCCAAGATTCGGCCATTTGTCGACATCGTACCCCAATCCCGCATGGCGGATAGCCACCATGATGTTAGGATCCATTCCGAACCAATCGGAGGGATTACATGCCTGTCAGGCCGCTCGCCCCGCTTCACATTTCGCCCGACGCATCCGTCGTGGTCCTGACCGGTGCCGGTATTTCGGCCGAGTCCGGCATCGCGACGTTCCGCGATTCCGGCGGGCTCTGGGAAAAACATCCAGTCGAACAGGTCGCGACCCACCAGGGCTTTACGCAAGATCCGGCGCTGGTCTGGCGCTTCTACTCGACCCGCCGAGCCGACGCAACACGCGTCCAACCGAATCCCGCGCACTTCGCCGTCGCCGCGCTGGAGCGCTACCTCGCACCGCGGGGACGATTCACCCTGGTCACCCAGAATGTTGACGGGCTCCACGAACGCGCAGGCGCACAGCACGTACTCCGGGTCCACGGATCCTTGTTTCAGACCCGGTGCGACAACGACGAATGTCCCCGATCCGCGACGCCGGTCGACGACGACGCTCTTTACGAAAACGGCCCGCCTTCCTGTGCGGAGTGCGGCTCACTGCTGCGGCCGAACATCGTTTGGTTCGGTGAGTACCTCGATCCTGCGGTCGAATCTGCGGCACGCGAAGCCATCGCGGGCTGCGATCTCTTTCTGACCATAGGCACATCCGGCGTTGTCTGGCCGGTCGCGGGGTACGCCATGCTGGCCTCCGAATTGGGCGCCAGGACAGTTCTGGCGAATCTGGAGGCTCCCGACAACCTGTCCAATTTTCGCGAGGTCTACCTGGGGCCGGCTGGAAAAACCGTCCCGATCCTGCTGTCGGAAGCCACCGCAGGATAGCTCAACGGCGACTGCCTAAAATAACAAGTAACATAATTTCGGAAGGTTACGTAAGCCCATCAGGCGGCGTTTACAGCGGTGATTGCCGCTTCCACCAAGCCGCCTCCGGGGAGAAGCATCGCTTCGATGATCACAGTGTCGGGCGCCACGGGGCGATCGTCCCCTAGCGGGGGCACAAGGGCGCGCACCGCAGCTTGCGCGGCCGCCACACCAGCCCCCGGTTCAAGGGGACGACGGCAGTCCAGCCCGACCGATGCGCAGAGCGCCTCGATAGCCAGCACTGTCCGCGTGTGTTCGACCACGGTTCGCGCCTTCAGCGCCGCGGTCATGCCCATGCTGACGTGGTCCTCGCGATTCGCAGACGAGGGGATCGAATCAACCGATGCGGGGTGTGCCAGGATTTTGTTTTCCGACACCAGCGACGCTGCGGCCACCTGAGCGATCATCATGCCGGAGCAAAGCCCGGAAGCGGACGCTAGGAAGGCCGGCAGTCCATCTGAAAGGGCCGGATTCACCAGGTGCTCGACGCGACGTTCCGAGATTGAGGCCAGTTCACTGACGGCGATCGCCAGCAGGTCCAGCGCAATTGCCACCGGTTCACCGTGGAAGTTGCCCCCGGACAGGATATCGCCGTCGTCAAAAACCAGCGGGTTGTCGGTCGCACTGTTGATCTCGATCTCGACGACCCGCCGCACGTGCGCCAAGCTGTCGCGGACCGCCCCATGTACCTGCGGCATGCAACGCAACGAATACGGGTCCTGGACCTTGTGGTGCCCCTTGCCCCTGTGCGAATCGCGGATCTGGCTGTCCACCAGAAGCGACCGAAGCAGCGCTGCCGACGCGATCTGCCCCGGATGTGGACGCGCGGCAACTACCCGAGGATCGAACGCGTCCGGCGTGCCCAAGACGGCCTCCAGAGACATCGCCCCGACGACGTCCGCCGCCAGTGTCAGATGCTCGGCGTCGTATAGCGCAAGCAGTCCAACCGCCGTCAGCACCTGCGTGCCGTTTACGAGCGCCAGCCCCTCTTTCGGCTGCAGGACCACCGGCTCCAGCCCCGCCATGGCGAGTCCGCGAGCCGCCGGCATCCGTTCGCCATCGTGTTCGACTTCGCCTTCCCCGATCATCGCCAACGCCATGTGTGCCAGCGGCGCCAGGTCCCCAGACGCCCCGACAGACCCACGAGAGGGGATTATTGGGTGTACCCGGTGATTCAGCATCTGAACCAGGAGTTCGGCCAAGTCCGGACGTGCCCCGGCATGCCCTGTGGACAGCACCTGTGCCCGAAGCAGCATCGCCGCACGGACCGCATCGCGAGGCAGCGGTTCGCGAACACCCGCCGCGTGGCTGCGGATCAGGTTCAATTGCAGCTTGGCCAGATCCTTCGCTGGGATTGCGACCTCTGCTAGCGCCCCGAAACCTGTATTGATACCGTAGTGCGCCAAACCGTCATCCAGGCGACTTGTGACCACGGCCCTCCCCTTACGCATTCGCGTAATCGCTTCTGTAGTCAGCACGACCGGCGCGTCTTTTTGCGCCACCCGTACGACATCCTCGACCGTTAACCGGCTCCCAACCTCAATCGTATTCATCGCTTCCTCCACCGGACCGCGCCGATTGTAGTCGAATCCATCAGAATGCAAGGCGTTTTAACCCACCACGCGTGCATTCCACAGCGCGTTTTGCTAACTTTCCGCATCTTGTTGGAGACACTCCATGTCCGAAACAGCAGCAACCACCCAGGCGTACCGCGAGGAGATCGTCACTGTTATCGACCAAATCCGTCCGGCGTTGCAGCGAGACGGCGGCGACTGCGAGTTGGTCGATGTCTCGCCCGACGGAAAGATCGTGTACCTTCGCCTTCAGGGCGCTTGCCAGCATTGCCCTTCCGCGGTCTACACGATCAAGTACGGGATCGAGCAGGTCCTTCGCGAGATGGTCCCAGGGGTCGAGTCCGTCGAACCCGTGCCTTGATCGTCGCCCGGAACCTGCGAGGCTGGCCTGAATCAAATTTTGTTTGACACCGGGCCTGTCCGTCGATATTCTATTGCTCGTTTTGAGGCGCCGGGCGGATAGCTCAGTTGGTAGAGCACCGGTTTTACACGCCGGGAGTCACAGGTTCGAACCCTGTTTCGCCCACCGGTGCCTGGTGTCCTTGATTTTTTGGGGTGGTAGTTAAGTCGGTTATAACGCTGGCCTGTCAAGCCAGAGGCCGCGGGTTCAAGTCCCGTCCACCCCGCCAACATGGAACCTCTGCAATTTTTTTAGCTTTCGGCGCGTAGTGCGTCCATCGTGGCGATGGCCTTTGTTGGGCGCTCCCGAAGCAAGCGAGCCTGTTCAGATTCGACCGAATCCGCTTTACATCACATCTCAAAATCATTGAACGTGCCGCGGCCGGAGTTTCACCCATCCGGTGAGGGGTCCGGTCGGGGTGGCCGGCTCCGCTCCAGATACCCCCCCCGCCCCTTCCCGA
>CAZHDQ010000158.1:0-6353 GCA_964531595.1 uncultured Anaeromyxobacteraceae bacterium | reverse complement strand
ACGTTTTGGATGAAGTCGGTCTGCCGGCAGAGAAAGGCCGGCGTCTGCAGCACGTCCACCACGGCGGCGACCTCCGCCAGCGGCCTGTCTTCGTGCACGTCGGTGAGCACCGGCACGCCCAGCTGCGTCTTGACCTTCTCCAGGATGCGCAGGCCCGCCCCCAGCCCCCGAAACCGTTTCTGTGGCCCCGGTTGCTGTGGTCACTGGCGGCGCGCAGCGCGTCGGGCGCGCGATCGTGATCGAACTGGCCGCGGCCGGTTTCGACGTGGTCGTACACTACCGCCGTTCGGGCGCACAAGCAGCCGAACTTGTTGAAATGATACGCGCAACTGGACGCCGGGCACACGCTGTGGCGGCAGACCTTGAAGACCCCGCCGCCATCCGCGCAATGTTTCTGGAAATCGACCACGTCTTCGGCCGCCTGGACCTGTTGGTCAACAGCGCCGCCGTTTTTCGCCGTACACCGTTCGACATGCTGGACGAAGCCGCGTTCGACCTGCACATATCGACCAATCTCAAAGCACCCTACCTGTGCAGCCTGGAGGCTGGTCGTCGGATGGTCGCCGCTGGTGGGGGAGCCATCGTCAACATCACTGACGTAGCAGCCGAGCGGCCCTTCAAAGGGCACATACCCTACTGCGTCTCGAAGGCCGGTCTGGTGATGCTGACTCGCGGGCTGGCTAAGGCCCTGGCCCCGCATGTCCGCGTCAATGCCGTCGGCCCAGGAACGGTGCTATTTCGCGAAGACGAATCTGAAAAGCAGCGCCGCAACGTGATAGCCCGTATCCCCATGGGACATATCGGCACGCCCGAAGACGTGGCTCGCGCGGTCCGATTCCTGGCCGTCGATGCCCACCACACTACCGGCCAAGTGCTCCTGGTAGACGGCGGCCGCTCGCTGGATTGATAAACGTCGGACAGTCCCTAGAACATTTCCCCGGCCTTGGCAGGCACGTCGCGGTGCAGGTGCGCCATCGCCCGCGCCGTCGCGACCCGGCCGCGTGGCGTCCGCTGGATGAAGCCCTGCTGCAGCAGATAGGGTTCGTATACCTCCTCCAACGAATCGCGTTCCTCGGACAGCGCGGCACACAGCGTCTCGACGCCCACCGGACCGCCCGCAAACTTGTCGATGATGCACAGCAGGTACTTGCGGTCCATCGCATCCAGGCCCGCGCGGTCCACGTCCAACCGATCCATCGCCGACCGCGCCACCGGCAGGTCGATGACACCGTCGCCCTCGACCTGGGCAAAGTCGCGCACACGCCGCAGCAGGCGATTAGCGATCCGCGGGGTCCCGCGCGCGCGCCGACCGATCTCGTCGGCAGCCTCGTCGCGCACGTCCACCTTTAGAATCCGCGCGGACCGGCGCACGATGCGCGCCAGGTCATCGACTGGATAGTGGTCCAACCGCTCGACGATCCCGAACCGGTCCCTAAGCGGCGAGGTCAGCAGGCCCGTCCGCGTCGTTGCGCCGATCAGCGTGAACCGCTTCAGTTTCAACTTGATCGACCGCGCGCCTGGCCCCTCCCCGATGATGACGTCGAAATTGAAGTCTTCCATCGCGGGATACAGGTTTTCCTCGACCACGGGGTTCAGCCGATGAATCTCGTCGATGAACAAAACGTCGCGTTCGCCCAAGTTGGTCAGGATGCCGGCAAGGTCGCCTTTCTTTTCGATCGCTGGACCAGAAGTCTGCTTCAGATCGACGCCCAGTTCCGCAGCCAGGATGTGCGCCAGCGTCGTTTTACCAAGTCCCGGCGGCCCGCACAGCAGGATATGGTCCAGCGCGTCGCCTCGCTGGCGTGCCGCCTGCACGAACACGCCCAGCTTGTCCTTAAGCAATTCCTGGCCGACGAATTCCGCGAACGTCCGTGGCCGCAGTGTGAATTCGGTCGCCTCGTCCGGCGTCCGCACCGGCGTGGTCAGACGGGAGGTGTCCTCGTCCATCGGTCCTCCGAGCATGCCGCCGTGCTAGCCCCGCCCCT
Source organism: uncultured Anaeromyxobacteraceae bacterium (assembly GCA_964531595.1). Taxonomy (GTDB): domain Bacteria; phylum Myxococcota_A; class UBA9042; order DTJE01; family DTJE01; genus DUVQ01. The sequence continues at coordinate 4,368 of CAZHDQ010000158.1, read as the reverse complement.
GCTTTGACCCAAGCGCAGCCAGAGACAGCCGCACCAGATCCTCCAGGTCCACCGAGCCTTCCGGCACCTGCACCTTGCGGATCGCTGCCTCGGCGTCTCGCGGCCCGAAGCCCAGGTTAGCCAGCGCCGATCGCAGGTCGCCCAGCAGCGCCGACGAGATACCGTGCGCCGCGGACACCGTTTCGATCGGCAGCTCCATGAACTTCGCCGCAAGCTCCAGCACCAAGCGTTCGGCGATCTTCTTTCCGATCCCAGGGATCCGCGTCAGCGCCCGCAAATCCTTTTCACGTACCGCCGCGACCAGTTCCACCAGCGGCAATCCGCCGACGATCTGAGTGCCCAGTTTCGGCCCGATGCCCGACACCTGGGTCAACATATTGAACACCTGCCGCGCCTCGGCAGTTCCGAAACCATGCAGCGTGATGGCGTCTTCCCGGACGATCGTCCGGATCCACAGAGCCACCGTTTCGCCCACTGGTCCGAATCCCGCCAGCGTCTGGCGATCCACCAGCACCTCGTACCCGACCCCGCCGACGTCGACGATCGCCTCGGACCCATCCACGTGCAGCAAGACGCCGTTCAGGAAACCGATCACCGCCGTCCTCCCGTCAGGCCCAGCGCCTCGTCGAACATCGCCCGGCTGCCAGCCCGCATCTGGTGAGTCATCGCGATGGCTAGCGCGTCGGCAGCGTCCTCGGGTGGGTCCGTGTCCAGGCCCAGTATCGCACGGACCAGCGACACCATCTGGCCTTTGACCGCCCGACCGCTACCCGTAACCGATTTTTTGACCTGCGCCGGCGTGTATTCAAACATAGGTAGACCGGCCTGCTCGATGACCAGCAGCACCACCCCGCGGGCGTGTCCCAATTTCAGGGCCGAATCGGCGTTCCGCGCCACGAACACACGCTCGACCGCGACTTCGTCGACCTGATGCTCGCTCACAACTCGCCTGAGCCCCGCGTACAGGTCCGCCAACCGCGCCCCCATCGGGCGGGAATCACCCAGTCTCAACGTGCCGTATTCGATGCAGCGCGAACTGCCCCAGTCCCCGTCGACGATCCCGTAACCGGTCACACGACTACCGGGATCGATGCCGAGGATGCGACTCATCGGGATTCCGTGGATCGGGTACTGGTAAATCGGTGGTCCGAGGCAGGCATCACTCCGCCAACCTCTCCATCTCTTCATCGTCGATGTCGAAGTTAGCCCAAACGTTCTGGACGTCGTCCGAATCCTCGAGGGCTTCCATCAGTCGCAGCATCTGCTCGGCTTCCTTACCGGCTAGTTGCACGAATGTCCCAGGGACCTTCGCGACCTTAGCCTCGGTGACGTTGAGCCCCGCCTCTTTCAGCTTGTCAGCGACGTCCATTACATCGGACGGTTCCGTGGTGACCTCGAAGTACCCGTCTTCGGTGGACACGTCGGACGCACCGGCATCGAGTGCTGCTTCCATGACCGCGTCCTCGTTGGTCCCCTCTGCGTCGACATCGATGACGCCGGTCAGTTTGAAGTTCCATGACACGGCACCCAACGCCGCCATGTTGCCGCCGGCCTTCGACAAGATGCGCCGGATCTCGGACACGCAGCGGTTCTTGTTGTCGGTCGTGCAGTCGACAATCAGCGCCGTACCGCCCGGGCCGTAGCCTTCGTACGACACCTCTTCGTAGGACACACCCTCAAGTTCGCCAGTGCCCTTCTTGATGGCACGGTCTATGTTGTCGGACGGCATGTTCTGGGCCTTGGCCGTCAGGACAGCCTGCCGTAGCCGCGGATTGATGTCGGAATCACCTCCGCCTTGCCTGGCGGCGATGGTGATTTCCTTGATCAGACGGGTAAAGACCCGCCCGCGCGCTGCGTCGGCCTTGCCCTTCTTGTGCTTGATGGTTGCCCATTTGCTGTGCCCAGACATCGAACCGTCCTCTTGTTGGGGGACAAAACCCGGTCGCGAAAATCGGCGCTGACGACCGCTTCGCGTCCAAACCAGGGGATTTTTAGCACAACCGCCGTGGCGATGCAATCCGCACCGCCCCGTGATAACCTCATTGCGACCCTTTCGAACCGAGTGAATGGAGGTCCGCATGGCCCGAAAAAAGTATCGCAGCCTGGTCACGGGGGCGTGCAGCGCAATTGGCAGCGCTCTGGTGGAGTACCTTTCCGAGGGCGCCCACGCTGTCGTTGCGACCGACACTGCCGAGGCACTGGCGAGCAACGACCGGGCATCGGGTCTTTCGTCGCGCCCGGTCCGGGAAATCGCCGACACGGCAGTGGCATTAGACCCGTCGGGCCCCGGCGCGATTGACCCGCTACTACACGGGGTCGATTTTGTTTTCTGCGCGAACGCTTCCCCGGCCGACGCGCCTTCCTGGAAAACCAGGTACGCCCTCGACGTCCAGGGCACGGCAAACCTGATCGACTCGATTGAACGGGCGGCGCCTGACCTGCGCCGGCTGGTGTTCCTGAGCTCCGCCGCCGTCCACGGTCAGGTACCGGCAGATGCACCTCCGCTGTCCGAGGACGCTGCAACCGCCCCGTTGGACGACATCGCGCGGGCGCGCTGGTTCGCCGAGTTCACGGTGGTCGACCGCTGCCCACGCAAGGGCATCGCCTACTCGGTGTTACGGCCGGCACACGTCTACGGCCCCGGGGGGGCTTTGGACCTGGAACCTCTGCTGTGGCTGCTGCGACTGCCGATCGTACCGATCCCGGCGTTCCTGAACACGCGTCTGTCGCTGGTGTCGATACAGGATGTCTGCGGCGCGGCTGACCACGTCGCGAAGTACGCATCCGGCAAGGACAGCATCTTCTTTGTGGCCGACGACACCCCGATGACCGTGGCCGACGTGCTGCGGACGCTGGCGCGCGGTGCCGGGCGCAGGACCGTCGACGTGCCGATCCCCGGCACGGCCGCCTGGCGAAAGGTAATGGACACGCTGTCTGGCACGGACCGATTCCTGGCTGTCCGCCAGGGCCGAGCCCCATTACCCACGGTCGAGTCCTTGGCCTCCCTGACCCACGATCGTGTTGTGTCGAACACCCGCCTGACTGAGGTCGGTGGTTACGCGATCAAACTGCCCGACGCCGTTGATGGGCTACTTACCCTGGGACGCGCCCGGACGACCGGATAGCCTTCGGCCGGCAAGACGACGCCCTGACCAACCTGGCAGATCAACGGGCGGCCCCTGCCGTTCGGGTCCAAGCCTTGCATCCCCCGCGGCCGGGCCGCTATCCTTCCTCCATGAAAACTGCACACATTTACTTGGTCCCCGGCTTCATGGGATTTACCTCGCTGGGGACGATGTCGTACTTCCAGGGCGTATCGGGACTGCTGAAAGCGGCACTGGCGAATCGCGGCATCGACGCGCGGGTCATCGAGTGCAAAACTTGGCCGACCGGGTCCATCCGCCGACGCGCCGAACGCCTGTTGGCCACGGTCCTCGCCGAAGGAGGCCTCGACGCTGACGAACTGCATTTAATAGGCCATTCGACGGGCGGACTCGACGTGCGCCTTTTGTTGACTCCAGGCGTCAAACTGCGGCCCGGCGACACCGAGACTCGAGTCGCGGACCACACGCGAACCGCCTTGTGTGTATCGACGCCCCACCACGGTTCGCCCCTTGCGAACTTCTTCCTAACCGCACAGGGGCAGCGGTTGCTGGAAGCAATCACCGTCATGGTCTCCACGCCGGCCGCCCGCCATTCGGTCTACATCGTCGCCAAGACACTGTCGCTAGTCGCCGGTCTCGACGACTGGACCGGTCGAGTGGACACGTTCCTGGACGCACTGTCGAACAAGGTGCTCCGTGACCTGACGATGTCGACCGACGACCCGGTCTGGGCCTACCTGAAGGAGATGTCCTCGGACCAGGGCATCACGGTCCAGTTGACCCCCGAATCGATGGATCTGTTCGATGCGGCCGTGCCAGACCGCGACGGCATCCGTTACGCGAGCGTCGTTACGGCCGCCCCACCGCCGCCCGCAGGGATCAAGGCCCGCATGGCGCTCCAGCCGGAACAGTTCGTCCTGGGCCTGCTGTTCGCGTCACTGCACGTCCTGTCCGCCCGCGAACACAGGCACTACCCCTACCCGCAGCCCAATCCGGCCGAACAGGTGGCCCTGGCAGCCCTGCCTTTCCGAATCACCGCCCGCGATTCGGACGGCGTGGTCCCGGTATTCAGCCAGTTACGCGGTCACATACTGGACGTCGTGCTTTCCGATCACCTGGATATCGTGGGGCAGTATCCTCGCGACCTGGGGGGCCGCCTTAGCGACTGGCTGCCATCTGGCGCGAACTTCAATCGGCAGCGGTTCAAGTCCACATGGGGCCACATCGCCGATTTCATCGCACAGGGCCAAGCCTGAACGTCTGT
>CAZHDQ010000157.1:0-6360 GCA_964531595.1 uncultured Anaeromyxobacteraceae bacterium | reverse complement strand
GAAATCGTGCCTACGTGACCCAGGATCAGCGAGCCCAGAGCGGCGCCGACGCCAACGACGCAACCGGCGATTGACAGGGCCGTCGAGGCGGTGCGGGCGGCGTTTTCCCTCCGCCACAGGATCAAGGCGGTCAAGGCCGCCACTAACTGCAACACAAGTGCCGTAAGATTGGCCCCCAACAAAATCGTCAAGGCGCACTCCTGCCGGTCTGGATACGCAGCCTCGCGGTGGTGTAGAACCTCGAACAGATCAAAACTAAATATTTGCGTCGGCTCTGCACGTGTAAGCCCCGCCCATTGCGGGGCAAAAGTCTAATCGTTTCCGATGGAAAGTCAACCATCAACAGCTTGATTTGGGGCCTTGCCGCCTGCTTGTACGGGCCTTTTTCATGCAGATTGGGACTCTGGTTTCGACGCGAAGTTGCCCCCTTTTAACTTTGATGTAAACTGTCCTTGTTCAATCGAAACACCAACGGTAGCCGACTGCGGCGTTCCCGCGTTTTTCGTGCGGGCTGGCTTCAACATCATGCTGACGGAGGTCTGATATGACCCAGAGAATCGACTGGAAGGCCGTTGCGCCGCAGGGATTTACAGCCCAGATGGGGCTCGAAACCTACGTTCGTCACTCGGGGCTCGAGCACTCGCTGCTCGAACTCGTCAAGGTGCGCGCATCGCAGATAAACGGCTGCGCTTACTGCCTGGATATGCACACCAAGGACGCCCGTGCCCAGGGCGAAAGCGAGCAGCGTCTTTATGCCCTTTCAGCGTGGTGCGAAACCTCGTTCTACAGCGAACGTGAGCGCGCCGCTCTCGCCTGGACCGAGGCGGTCACGCGTATCGCCGAAGGTGGAACAACCGATGACCTGTACGTGGAAATGCGCCGCCTCTTCAGCGAGAAGGAACTGATAGATCTGACGCTCGCGATCGTGACAATCAACGGCTGGAACCGGCTCGCGATCGCGTGCCGCACCCTGCCCGGCATTTATCAACCGCCCGGCCAACAACCCGAGCGCACAGGTGGGTAAAGAGGCCCAGGCCGCTCGCGCAGAAGCGCGGATTATTGGCCGGCACGCAGCGCACTGTTCCACTTTGAAACGCTAATCGCCCCTCCCATCGAGGGACTTCTTGTCCATTACGAATAAACTGTCATCCAAAAGGTGAAGCCCGGCGGCTGGACCGACATTTTGGTGGCATTGCGCCTCGGGTGAAAACCGTCATGAATGGGCCTTGAAATCTTGGCCCTCAAGTATGGATGCCCCCCGTGGCCAGCAGATGTCGGCTTGACGCGAACAATGCCGCCCTCAATCAGAACTTGTGGTCCGGAACCGCTTCAACTTCCGGGTACTGGGGAATCAATTTCGCGCAAGCGGCCGTGATGGAATTCCCAGAAACCGACATCCTGGATGTGCGTTGCGTGGCCGACCGGATCGAATGATCGCAAACGAGGCTCCGACTGTGAGGCTCGGACCCGAAACCAGGAAGCGTCGTTCCCGCCGCTTAAGAAACAAAACGTGGCTTTGATTCGATAGAGGTAAAGGTCTATCCCGGGGAAAGCCCATGCCTTGCGACGAGGCGGGGCCGGAAGTCGCCGGTCTCTGGGTGATCCTGGCGATCTGCGCTGCGGTCACGGTCATTGCGGCCCTGGGACGCCCAGCGGTGCGGCCTTCAGAAACAAGCGCGCCGGGGCGGGGGCCCGCGTTCGTGCAGGGCCAAGACGGCACCGGCGGCGAATTCGTGGTCGCGTTACCGCCAGGCTTCATGTCGATGTTGGATGGCCGCTCGTTTTCGCCGTCCACTGGGGGGCGGACGCGCGCAACCTGGATGGATGGGCGTCGGTTGATTGCGTTGGGGGTGCTCGTGCCTATCAACGAGGCGTCCGAGCCTGACCTGGCTGCGATGCCCGGTGTATCGCGCCGGACGGCAGCCGCCATCGTCGCCGCGCGGGCATCGCACGGGCCGTTCGCATCCTGGGACGACGTAGACGCGGTCAAGGGTGTCGGCGCGAAGACGCTGGCGGTTCTGAGGCGCCTGGGGCGATTGTAAGGCGGGCGAAACCAAGATTTTATGAGGAAATCGGAGACCGCCGCAGCAGGTCGGAAAACTAATCCCAAGCTTCCGAGGACAGACGCTTGGTTTTGCGCGTAAATAGGCGTCTCCGCCCGATTTGGTAGAATGGCGCGCGTGCAGTTGCCGAAGGTGAGGCTTGCGCGAGGCGACCAATAATTCCCTTGACCGTGTCCCGCTCCGGGCCGCCCGGCTGCTGGCCGCACTGTTCCTGGTCTCGCAGGTCGCGATCCTGGTGCCCCCTGCCTGCTCCGTGAACCCAGGGCGTGTGTCCCTGGGGTTTCCCCATATCCCCACTGATCACGTGCAATACCAAGCCTTCTCCGTGCAGACCAGGGACGAAGGTCGGTTGCTGACGCGGAACCCCTATACGACCGAACCCCAGGAGGGGCGCTTTCTGCTGGTGGGTCTTGCCGCAGCCGGCGTTCTGGCCAAGTGGCTGCCAGATGCAGTCGCTTGGCACGCCCTGCGCTTGATTGGCCTCGCGCTGCTCGCCTGGGTCCTGTGGGGCATGGCATCCCGCTTGTTTCCGGGGCGTCGCGCAGTTGTCGCCTTTGCCGCCCTTTTGTTCACGGGCGGTCTTCAATGGGCGGTGCGGATCGGGGTCGGGGTTGGGGCCTGGGAAGCCCCAGGATTGAATTCCTGGCTGGAAAATCCCTGGAACTTCAGCCTGTTTTGGACAGGTGCCATCTCCCAATGGGTCCTGCCCCTGACCGTTCTGATCGCGGCTTTGCTTTTGGAAATGGACCAGGATCCACCGGGTATCCAGGCCCTACCGCGTGGCCTGTTACGTGCGGCGGCCTTTGCCCTGCTGTGGTTTCTTCACCCGTACACGGCCATGGCATACGGGGCGTTGCTCGCCGCCTTCGTGGTTGTGCCGCAGCGATCCCCAGAGCCCTGGGCCGCCCGTGTCCGCCGTGCAGCTTGGGGCGCGTTGCCAGTACTTGTCGCGGCCGCGGCTGTCCTAGCGTACGTTGTCTGGGCCACTGAGGACCCCGTCTACGCGTCGTCGTCGGCCCAAACGCGATTGTGGAAGCTCGCGTACCCGCTGTGGCTCGCGCCGCTGGTCTACGGACCCCAGATCCTGCTGGCCCTGGCGGGGCTCGGCCCCGACCGCGAGCACGAGTCGGGCTTTGTTCGGGTGCAGGTGTGGCTGGCCGTAGTCGCCTTGCTGTCCCTGAACACTGTGGTGACCGGTGCGAAGTTCCAGTACCTAGTGTTCGTGCCCCTGGTGTTGCTGGAGGTTCGGGGACTGTACCGTCTGCTAGACAGGTGCCCGACGCTTGCTGGTCGCCTGCGGCCCTGGATAATCGCGGCCGTCCTTGGGCTCGCATCCGCCGATTCCGTGGCTGGAATTGTCCGTGACTTCCGCGACGAATCGACGCGCGCCGCTTCGGAGGCTGACCCGGCTGCGCTTGCGGCCATTGAGGCCCTTCGAGGCTTACCTGACGGCGGGGTCCTGTGCGAACCATCGGTGGGGTTGCTGGTCCCGTGGAAGGCAGGGAAGACGGTCTTCGTGGGCCACTGGTTCCTGTCGACGCGTTTTGCGGAAAAGGCTGACCTAGTGCGCTGGTTCCTGGGTGGCTCGCCCGGTTCCGAACCCCGGCTGGAATTCCTGCGAAACGCGCATATCAGGTATGTACTTCGCGGCCCACATCGCGAAGGACCTGACCCGCTGGTGGGTGTCCCGGGTCTGGTGGTGCGGTGGTCGAAATCAGGATGGGAGATCTACGAGTTCGTCGAACAAGAGGCGGCGGACTGACCTGTCGGCCAACGTGTTTGCGGCTTCGCGGGCCTCGGCGACGATTGCAGCCGTTGATGCGACCAATAGCGAGCCGTCTTGCACGACTAGGCGCCCGCCGACCATCACGTGGCGCACGTCGCCGCGACCCATCGAAAATACGATGGCGGCCGCCGGGTCGTCCGATGGGACGCAGTGAGGGCCGTCTCGGCGAAGTACAATCAAGTCCGCTCGTTTACCGGGTACGAGGCTGCCGATCTCGTCTTCCAGACCCAGCGCCCGGGCGCCGTCGATCGTAGCCAGCCGCAACACCTGGGCGGCCGGCATCGCAGCCGGACCGTGTAGGGGTTTCTGAACAAGTGCGGCTGTGCGCATCTCGGTGAACGCGCACAGGTTATTGTTGCAAGGGGGGCCGTCGGCACCCAACGAGACCAGCACTCCAGCATCCAGCATGGCCGGGATCGGGGCGATGCCCGACCCCAATTTCAAGTTTGCCGACGGGCAGTGCAGCACCCGGGTACCGGTCGCTGCCAGACGCGCGATTTCGTCTGTCGTGACGTGGACGCAATGGGCCAGCCGTAGGCCTGGGCCCAGCATGTCCATCCGATCGTATAACGCGATCGGGCGGGCCCCGAAGCGGCTGAGGGTGGCGGCGTTTTCGTCGGCGGTCTCGGATGCGTGAGTGTGGATCGCCATTCCGGTATCGCGAGCGGCCCGTGCCACCGCGTCGAGCAGGTCCCGAGACGACGATATGGCGAACCGCGGTGCCAGGGCAAAGCGAACGAGGTCGCCGTCAGCCAGGTTGCGGTTCAGTTCCAGCGCTTCGGCAATCGCCTCGTCTGGGGCCTGGCACAGCGCAATCGGGCCGTCGTGCCGGTCCATCAGAGCCTTGCCGTACACCGCGCGCAGTCCCAAATCCCGAGCGGCAACGACCAGCGCGGCCGTGTGGCGTACGGTGCCGAAATCCTGAACGCAGGTGGTGCCGCCCAGTAACAGTTCAGCCGCCGCCAGTCGTGCCGACGCTGCGATGGTGTTCGGGTCGTGAGCCGCTTCAAGCGGCCATGTTCTCGATAGCAGCCAATCCATCAGGGCGAGGTCATCGGCCCGGTTGCGCCACAGGGCCTGGCACATGTGTACGTGGGTCTGGACAAAGCCCGGAAGCACCCAGGTGCCGGAAACGTCGATTTCGACCGTGCCTGGCGGGGTGTCCAGAGCCGGTCCTATCGCAGCGATCCGGCCGTCTTCGACCAGCAAGTCGGCTTCGATGACCCGGTCGCCAGGGGCCATCGGGACCAGCGTGCCGCCGCGAAGGCAGATTAAGTTGGTTTCGATGCTGTCGGCCCTGGTCGTCATCAGTCGCGTCCGTTTCGGGCGTCGTCTAAGAAACCCGGACCGAACGCGGACGGCAGCAGTTCGGCCAGCGTTGCCTGGCTCACGGCGCCTCCGGCACCGACCATCACCACAATCATATCGGGCCCGAACTCGGCCAGTGCCTGGCGACAAAAACCGCACGGTGGGCAAGGTGCCGCGGCGTCCGACAGGATCAGCACGGCTTCGATAACCGTCTCGCCGGCCGTGACGGCCGCCGCGATCGCGCCTCGTTCTGCACACATCGACACTGGGAATGCCGCGTTTTCCACGTTGCAGCCTGCATAAATGCCGCCGCGGCGCCCAAGGACCGCGGCTCCGACGGCGAACCCCGAATAAGGCGCGTGGGCGTTGGCCCGTGCCTCAACGGCGGCTTCCAGCATACGTACTCGTTCTTCAGTCGTCATTTGGCATCCTTTTCTGGCCCTGGTAAATCCGCGATGGCCTGTGCGAACAGGTCTGAAAGACGGCGTCCGGCGTCGGCGCCGACCGCCTTAACCTCGTCGTGGGACAGCAGGCCGCCGGAAAGGCCAGCGGCCATGTTCGTGATGCAAGATACGGCGGCGACCCGCATGCCGGCATGTCGTCCGGCGATCACCTCTGGTACGGTCGACATGCCCACGGCATCCGCCCCGAGTGTGCTAAACGCCCGGATTTCGGCCGGGGTTTCGTAGTTTGGTCCCGATACGGCCAGGTACACGCCCTGATGCAGGTCGATCTCCAGCCACCGGGCAACTTCAACGAAGCGTTCGCGCAGGTCCACGTCGAGATTGGAGAAGGGCTCGTCCAGCAGCAGCAGGCGGGGGTTGGGCGCCAGCGCCCGGGCCAGGGCCACGCGCTGCTGCTGACCGCCCGAGAGTTCATGCGGGTAACGCGACTGCAGGCCGTCCAGGCCCACCAGCTTGAGCACCTCGGTCACCCGCGCCTCTCGCTCGCGGCGCGGCAGCCGGTCGATGCCGAAGGCCACGTTGCGGCCCACATCCAGGTGCGGGAACAAGGCGTAATCCTGGAACACCATGCCGATGCGGCGCTGTTCCGCCGGCACATGGCGTGAGGGCTCGCTCACTGTCTCGCCCCCGAGCACGATGCGCCCGCCGCTAGCCCGCTCCAGGCCGGCCACGGCCCGCAGCAGGGTGGTCTTGCCGCAGCCGGAGGGGCCGATGAGCACGCCGATCTCGCCGGCGCGCA
>CAZHDQ010000156.1:0-6364 GCA_964531595.1 uncultured Anaeromyxobacteraceae bacterium | reverse complement strand
GAGGGACATGGACCGGGTCCTGGTTCTGAACGAGCGTACCAAACGGGTCGCGGAATGCATCGTGACCTACCTTCTGGGCACCGACCCCTACGGCAAGACCATCGTGTTCTGCGAGGATATCGACCACGCGGAACGGATGCGGTCCGCCCTCGTAAACGAAGTCGCCCATAGGATTCCCGCTGAGGCGGGTAACGTCACCAAGTTCATCGTCCGCATTACCGGGGACTGCGACGAAGGCAAGCGAGCGCTGGACGACTTTATCCACCCCGAGCGTCGCTACCCGGTCATCGCCACGACCTCGAAGCTGCTAACGACGGGCGTGGACATCCGGACCTGCAAACTGATCGTCCTTGACCAAAGCATCCAGAGCATGATCGAGTTCAAGCAGATCGTCGGTCGCGGCACCCGCATCCACGAGGACACCGGCAAACTCTGGTTTTCCATCCTGGACTTCAAGAAGGCGACCAAACTGTTCGCCGACCCGGAATTCGACGGTGAGCCGGTGGTCATCTACGAACCCGACACCGGCGGAAGTCCCCTACCTCCGGAATACACAGGCGGCGACGACACCATCATCCAACACCCTCCGCTCGAAGGGATGAAGAAATACGTGGTCAGCGGGGTCACGGTCTCTGTCATCGCAGAGCGGGTCCAGTACTACGGCAAGGGCGGGAAGCTCATTACAGAATCCCTGACCGACTACACGAAGGAAACGGTTCAGGCGCACTACGCCACGCTTGCCGACTTCCTGCGGCGCTGGACAGACGCGGAACAGAAGGCGGCCGTCATCGAGGAATTGGGGGAACAAGGCGTCCTGCTGGAAGAACTACGTGACCAGGTCGGTACAGACTTCGACCCCTTCGACCTGATTTGCCACGTCGTCTTCGACCGGCCCGCGCTCACCCGTCGGGAAAGAGCCAATAACGTGAAGAAGCGGGACGTGTTCGCAAAGTATGGGGCGCAGGCCCGTGCTGTACTGGACGCCCTGCTGGAAAAGTACGCGGATGAGGGGCTGGTTCCCGTCGAAGACCTCGGTGTGCTGCGCGTGCAGCCCATTGCGGCTCTTGGCACACCAGTGGAACTGGTCAGCCACTTCGGCGGCAAGGAAGGGTACCTGACCGCAATCCGTGAAATGGAAACTGCCCTGTACCAGGGTGCAGCCTAGACCAAGCAAGGAGGCTTTTCGTGGCCCTGACCACAACGATCAAGTCCATTCAAGACATCATGCGGAAGGACGTGGGCGTCGATGGAGACGCCCAGCGAATCGGTCAACTCGTGTGGCTGCTGTTTCTGAAGATCTGGGACGACCGGGAACAGGAATTGGAATTGATGGAGGCACACTTCGCTTCACCGCTGGTCGACCTGACCTGGCAGGAAAACGGTGAACAGAAGAAGGCCAAAGACCTGCGCTGGCGTGCCTGGGCAGCAGACCCTGAAGGCATCACGGGCGACAAACTCCTGGATTTCGCCAACAACACCCTGTTCCCGGCACTGAAAGACATGGAGGTCGGCCCCATTGTCCAGGGCGACGACGATGAAGCCACGGCGGCCAGGGCACTACGCAAGCGCCGTCTGCTGGTCCGCAGCGTGTTCGAGGACGCCTACCAGTACATGAAGTCCGGGACGTTGTTACGCCAGGTCATCAACCGGATGCAGGCAGACATCGACTTCAACGAGGGCACCAGCCGCCACCTGTTCGGGGACATCTACGAACAGATCCTGAAGGATCTACAGGGTGCTGGGAACGCGGGCGAGTACTACACCCCAAGGGCCGTGACGCAGTTCGCGGTGGACATGGTGAATCCTCGCCTTGGGGAAGTCCTTCTTGATCCCGCCTGCGGAACCGGCGGCTTCCTGGCCTGCGCAATCGAACACATCCGACGCAACGAGGTGCAGACCCCGGAACAGGAAATGCTGCTCCAGGCAAGTGTCCGGGGCGTGGAAAAGAAGCCCCTGCCGCATCTGCTATGCACCACGAACATGATCGTCCACGGGCTGGACGTGCCGACTGGAGTGGTACGGGACAACACGCTATCCCGGCCCCTGCGCGACATCACCGCACGCGACCGGGTGGATGTTGTCGTCACGAACCCGCCGTTCGGGGGCATGGAAGAAGACGGGATCGAAAACAACTTCCCGTTGGACTTCCGCACGCGGGAAACGGCGGATCTGTTCCTGGTCCTGATCATCGAACTGCTGAAGCCGGGAGGTCGGGCGGCGGTGGTCCTGCCCGACGGCACCCTGTTCGGGGAAGGCATCAAGACGCGCGTCAAGGAACGGCTGTTGACCACCTGTAACCTGCACACCATCGTCCGGTTGCCGAAGGGCGTGTTCGCCCCGTACACATCCATCAAGACCAACGTGCTGTTCTTCGAAAAGGGGCGGCCCACGACCGAGGTCTGGTACTACGAGCATCCCTACCCTGCGGGCTACAAGTCGTATTCCAAGACCAAGCCGATGCGGATCGAGGAATTCGATCCGGAAAAGACATGGTGGGGCAACCGGGTCGAAAACGAGTCGGCGTGGAAGGTCACTATCGACCAGATACGCGAGCGCGGCTTCAATCTGGATATCAGCAATCCCAATGCGCCTGGCACGTCCCACGAGGACCCCGACGAACTGCTGGCCCGATACGACAAGGAGCGTGCGGCGGCGGCAGCGTTGCGTGAGGAACTGAGGCTGGTGCTGGCGGCGGCCCTGGCCGGGGGGGCGCAGGAATGACGGGCCAGGACCTGATTGCCGCCTTCGAGGCGGTAGCCGAAGCCCCTGAGGGGGTGACCCGACTGCGGGAGTTGATCCTTGAACTGGCCGTGAGGGGGAGGCTGGTACCGCAGGATCCGAGTGACGAGCCGGCAAGTAGATTGGTTCCTCGACTCGCCGTTTGTATGGGCCAACTCGTTGGGCGCGGCGACATTAACCAGCCGAGACACCCGATGGGAATCCCCGTCGATCAGGCTCCATATGAACTACCAGACACGTGGATTTGGCTGCGCGTAGGGGACATCGGGGCTGTAGTTGGGGGAGGCACCCCCAAGAGTGGAGAGTCCCGTTACTGGGCCGACAGCGACGGCATCCCGTGGTTGACACCAGCGGACATGAGAGGCCAAGAGTCACGTTATGTCCAGAGGGGAGAACGCTGCATCACCAAGGAAGGTCTGTCGGAGTCGTCGGCCCAAGTGATGCCGAAGGGGGCGGTCCTGTTCTCCAGCCGTGCACCAATCGGTCACGTTGGCATCGCCGCGAACCCTCTGGCAACCAATCAGGGGTTCAAGTCCTGCGTACCTTACATTTCCGTCATGTCCGAATACATTTACCTGTACCTACTGAAGGCAGGACCGGAGATCAACGCAAATGCAACCGGTACGACCTTCAAGGAGGTGTCGGGGAAGGATGTAGCCCTCGTCACTTTCCCGCTACCACCCCTGGCCGAGCAGCACCGCATCGTCGCCCGCGTGGACGAATTGATGGGCCTGCTGGACCGGTTGGAGGCCGCCAGGAATTCCCGTGAGGCCACCCGCACCGCAGTACGCGACTCCGCGCTGGCCGCCCTTCAAGACGCCGACACGCCCGATGAGGTCGAAGTCGCCTGGAGCCGGGTCGCAGAGCGAATGGACGACCTGTTCAACGACCCCGCCGACGTGAATCCGCTCCGGCAGGCCGTCCTCCAACTGGCTGTCCGGGGACGGCTCGTCCCCGGCGAGTTCCGCACCGTGGCGTTGGCGGCCCTGCTCCGAGAAAAGCTCTCAAACGGGAGGTCGGTACAAGACGGCTCCGGCTATCCCGTCCTGCGCCTCACGGCTCTGCGCGGAAGGAAAGTTGATGTCGCTCTTCGCAAGACAGGGGCATGGAGCGCAGAGGAAGGCAGAAGGTTTCGCATTGAGGGTGGCGACATCCTCGTCGTGCGAGGGAATGGCTCACGGGGCCTTGTTGCGCGTGCGTCGATTGTCGAGCGTACCGAGGAGGTTGCATTTCCTGATACGGCGATCAGGTTGCGGCCCGACCCGGGGAAGGTGTTGCCGCAATACCTCTACTGGGCACGGGAATCACCCGATGTTCGCAGCGTCTTGGAGGAGAAAGCCAAGACTACTGCTGGCATATGGAAGGTAAGCCAAGGGGACTTGCTCGATGTTTGCCTCCGGCTGCCATCGCTTAAGGACCAACATCGTATCGTCGCCAAGGTCGATGAATTGATGGGCCTGCTGGACCGCCTTGAACAGCGCCTCGTCTCGAAGACGACGACCCACGACGCCTTCGCCGCCGCAGCGGTCCACCACCTTGATGCGTAGGAGAGGGGAAATGGCCAATCAGGAAATCGCCGACGACCTGCGCGCCGCCCTGGAACAGGTCGAGGACATCCTGGGGGACCTGAACGAGCGGGCGGCAGGGAATGGGACGTTGGAAGGGAATGCAATACAGGAGGAATCAACGTGAATCGCTTTATCGAGGCCGCGGCCGACCGACTTCTTGGCCACTTCCGTGGTCAGGCAGAAACGCTCCAGATGTTTATCGAGCGCGAGTACACCTCGGAAGAGTGGTTTCGCATCGAGATCTTGTCTGCCCTACGGGGCTCCGACAACATTAGTACTGGGGCCACGAACAAGGCCGATGACGAAGGTGCTCGCCCCGATCTCGTTGTCGTTGTCGGCGATGACACTCTCACGGTTGAACTCAAGGTCTTGCCGACAGACCGGAACTACAGCACCGCCTACCAACGTTTCACCGCAGGCAAGAACAACAAGAATGACTTCCGTCGTCTGCGACAGGGAGACCGAGATGGGGTCATCTACGTCTACTGGCCAAGTCAGGACATTTGGGACCAGTGCAAGCACAGTCTACTTCGTGACTATCCCGGGGTCGAGTGCCTAAGGTCCGATCAGGTCGACTTCCCGAACGGGACGGTGTTCATCACCTATTGGGGCCGCGCGCATCAATTAAGCGGTGTAAGGGGACCTCCACCGTAGCGATTGGCCTGCCCTGGCAATCTGATTTGCGGAGTGCCCGATGACTTTTATACGGACAGTGTCGAAGAACACTAGGACCCAAAGACTCGGTTTAGCAGGGTTTGAGAAGGAGTATGCCACGTGAAGGCCCGGTGCAAGTTCCTCTTCGAGCACTCCATCGGACTCGCGCTGTCGGCCATAGAGGTCTACAACAAGCCGACCTTTCGAGAGCGCGAGCAGGTCTTCGCCATACTCATGGTGGCCGCGTGGGAGAGCCTCTTCAAAGCCAAGTTGCTCTGCGACAACGGGAACCGGATGAGTGCCCTGTGGATCAAAGACGGGCGCAGGGACAAGAAGAATCGGACGGGTGAGCGCCTGACCATCGGCCTGCCCGAGGCCATGAACCGATGCCCGGTACCAGCCGTGGTGAAGGAGAACATCGAACGCCTGCTGGAGATCCGAAATGCCGCAGTTCACCTCACGGCCGATTCACCTGCGTTGCCGTCGCTGGTCTTCGCGCTCGGGGCAGCATCCCTCAGCAACTACGCCAAACTGGCCCGCAGTTGGTTCAAGGTGGGCCTGAACGACTACGACTTCTTCATCCTGCCCCTCGGGTTCGCGTACCCCTTCAAGACCCTGTCGCTAGCGGACGTGAGCCATGAGCCTGTGGATGTCGCCCGCGTGCTGTCGCTCGTGACGCAGGCGCAGAACGAGAACCGAGCAGACGACGACGACTACCACCTTGTCTGCGAGATCGAAGTACGCACGGTCTCGGCCAAGAAGGTAACAGAGAAGACCGACTTCGAGGCCAGCGTTACTGCAACAGGTGCCGAGAGAGTTCTGGTCGAAAAGCGTGTTCGCCTTACCGACCAGTACCCACTTACGTTCACTGAGTTGTGGAACAAGGTCCGCGAGGTACTCCCCGACGCGAAGCAGACTGATCTTCATCGGGTCATGTGCGAGCACCAAATCAAGGGCAACGCCCGGTATTCCGGGTACAACTACCCGAGTCACACCGCCGAGAAGAAAGGCCCCAAGAAGACCACGCGGGTCATCTACAACATGGACGCAGTGAAGTTCCTCACGGAGCACCTACGTCGGCACCCGAAGAGGACCGGATGAGCGCTCGACCATCACGCCGGAGTTGGTGCCGTTGAGCGTCAACTACCGCTTCGCCGAGGCCATCACGTGGTCTCTGATTGCGGATATCATGCGCCGCCATGAGGCCACCGCCGGGCTCCGGGTCATCGAGATCCACCCCAGTGGCGGCCAGGTGGACTAGGGGACGATCCTCCAGCCCACGGCCAAGGACTGCGGCCCGCATAGACTCGTCAGTTCGCCACGAGATCACTGAATTGTCTCGGGATCCAGGGGAAAAGTTCCCTACTTAAAAACGGGGGATCAACTAGGCGCCACTCGGCGCC
>CAZHDQ010000155.1:0-6377 GCA_964531595.1 uncultured Anaeromyxobacteraceae bacterium | reverse complement strand
GTTGCCTTCACCGATTTGGTGCTCGATGTACAGCAAGTACACCTGCGCCCAAATCTGCTTGTCGCCTTGCAGTTGACCCTGTTTCGCCGACCTCGGTCATCGGTTTTACGGTGAATTGGGGGCACCCCAAATCCATTCTTGCCGGTCTTGGACCCGGCGAGTCTCGCGAGGTAGAATACCTGGGACTTCCCGCGAGGCGCCCGTGTTCTGCCGCCTGCTGCCTGCCATTGCCATTCTGGCGTCCCTGACGGGATGCGCTGGGGGAATGGGGCCTTGCGCCCGGACCGTTTGTCCCGGGCCGGACGGTTGTGGCCGGGTTTCGCCTCGCCAGATCGAGGGATCGGTCGCCGTCGACCGCAGAGCGCCGGAAGAATCCCTGGACACGCTGCCGATGTCCCCGGTGCCACGTAGTCATCCTAAGGTCGGGCGACTGCGCGGTCATGGCTCGCTGTCCATCGGGACTGCGACGCGCGGCTTCGTCGTCCACGGCTCACATCTGCCCCTGGAGGGCGCGCATCATCGGATCCTGGAAACGCAGGCGGCGCGCGGGTTGAACTGTGGCACTGACGACCTGGTCGACGGGGTCCTGGGCGCTGCAAAACGAGTGGCCCGGGATCATCCTGGCGCAATTTTGACCGTCGGCAATATCGGGCGTTGCGGGGGCGGCGACATCCCCTGGCGCGTGTCTCACAACAGCGGGCGCGACATCGACTTGGGCTTCTATCTGCTGGGTCCCGACGGGGAACAGTACATCCCGGCGAACCTGATCCCCGTGAACGGGAATGGGATCGCGATGGACAACGATGTGGCCCTGCGATTCGACACGTCCCGGAACTGGAAAATGATCCGTGCGCTTTTGACCGATCAGACCCTTTCGGTCCAATGGGTGTTCGTTGCGAGCAACTTGCGGGAGCGGCTTTTGCAGCACGCTCAGTCAATGGGGGAACCAGCGGGTCTGGTCGCACGGGCAGCCGAGGTCATGGCCCAGCCAAGTCGCCGTTTCCCACACAACGACCATTTTCACGTGCGGATTTACTGCCCGCAGGACGACCTGTTCGAAGGGTGTCGGGACAGTGGGTCGAACCGATCCTGGTACCACGGTGATGGAGGGCGGGCCACTAAACGGGTCGCGGAATTGACGCGGTTGTCCCGATCTCCGAAACCCGAAGTCCGTGCTGCGGCCGCAACGGTTCTGGGTCGGATGGGGCAGGCGTCTGTCGGTCCTCGTCTGGTTCGGATGCTGTCGGATCCCAATGGACGCGTGGCCATGAACGCTGCGAAAGGCCTGTCCGAATTGGGCATTCGTGGTGTTCGTGCCGAGGTGGTCAGGCAGATCGCGACCCACCCTGACGACGAGGTCGCGGCGGTGCTATTCGACGCACTTGGCACCCTGCCGGCGCGGCTTCGGACGCAGGCGATGGTCGAACTCCTGTCGGTTCAGCGTTCGCTGGTCAGGGACTTGGAAGTCTTCCGGATTGTCGAGACTGCGCGAGTTCGTGCACTCGACCGGTTGTGCTTGGCGAAACCGACCCTGGCGGCGCCCCAATTGATCAAGGCGTTGGGCAGGCCGGGGATTGACGTGGCGTCGATTGATGCGCGCCTGCGAAAATTGACCGGCTTCGAACCCGACGAATTGGCCGCCCTTGATCCGATAGAGGTCTGGAAGACATGGTTGTCGCGACAGGCAGCGCCGCTGTGATCTTTTTCCGCCTGACTGGCCCCGATATCGCAAAGGCGAATCTCCCGTGGATTCGGCCGGCGGCACGGGGAATTGACCGCGGGTTTGCGTGCTGATATATACTCCGACGGGGGGCTAAACATGCCGAAAGTCTTCGTTGAGGATGACCAGGGGAACGTTCGCATCGTCGATATGGCCGCGGATGAAATAACCGTCGGACGCGCCGACGACAACGATATCGTCCTCGCCGAACGGAACGTGTCCCGACACCACGTGCGCATTCGGCACGCTGATGGTCGCTTCACGGTCTCGCCCACAGCGTCCCGTTACGGCTTGCGCGTCAACGGCACGACTGTGAACGAGGAGGTCGAGGTCGGATTCGGCGAGGCCTTTCATCTGGGCGATTTCACGCTGAAGATCCTTCTCCCGGATTCGGACGTCGATGTCCCGGTCGCCGAACGCGAGGCCCGGCCACAGACCCAGGCCCCCAAGCGGTTGACGCGCCAGGATGTTGATGCGCTGGCGCGCGACGGTTGGCGCTCCGATTTTTACGACGAGGGCGAGCAGGCATCGCGGAAGTCAGCGATCGTGCGGCTGATCGTCTTGTTCTTTCTTCTCATCATTGCCGCTGGTCTGGGGTATTACGCCTACCAATCCCTAGTCGATGAAGACCAATACTGGGAGCGACACGCCCCTGTTACGATGCCGGTCCCGGCGCAACCGGCCGGCGCCGAAGAGACCCCGGACTGATTCATGGCGGTCTTGCCCCAACCCCCTTCATCTGACCCAATCGATGAACCCATGACACTGGCTGTGGGTTTGGTCCTGCTGGGTTTCGACGGGACAAGCCTGCCCATTGATGTCGCGTCGTTGCTGGCCCGCGGCCTTGCGGGGGTCGCCCTGTTCCGCCGAAATTTGACGGATCCGGGGCAGGTGCGTGCGTTGTGCCAGGACATCCGCGAGGCGGCAAATGGGCCTGTTCCCATCATCGCCGTGGATCAGGAGGGTGGGCGCGTCCAGCGGCTGCGCGGGTTGGTGCCGGACGTGCCGCCGATGGCCGAGGTCGGTGCCGCTGGCCCGGTTGTGGCCCGGGACTGGGGTCGGCGGATCGGTCTGGACCTGGCTGACCTGGGTTTCAACGTGGATTTCGCCCCGGTGCTGGACGTACATTCCAATTTAGCAAACCCGATTATCGGCGACCGCGCGTTCTC
The DNA here is from genome assembly GCA_964531595.1 of uncultured Anaeromyxobacteraceae bacterium. GTDB lineage: Bacteria > Myxococcota_A > UBA9042 > DTJE01 > DTJE01 > DUVQ01. Next base: position 3,488 of record CAZHDQ010000155.1, on the reverse strand, counting down.
GGGCGACCCGGCGCGCGTGGCCGAGTGCGCGGTCGCATTCCTGGAGGGACTGGTATCGACCGGCGTGCTGGGCTGCGGAAAGCACTTTCCTGGACACGGCGACGCGTCGGTTGACAGCCACCTGGACCTCCCGGTGCTCGATGCAGGTTCTGACCTCCTGAAATTCCGTGAACTGCTACCGTTTGTGGCGGCGATTCGGGCGGGTCTGGGCATGGTTATGACGGCACACTGCCTGTATCCGGCGGTCGATCCGGACCGCATCGCGACGCTGTCGCCGATCTTTTTGCAAGATTGGTTGCGCCGCGATCTGGGTTTCCAGGGGTGCATCATCACGGACGACCTGGGTATGCAGGGCATCGTCGGGCACAATCCGCCCGAACGGATCGCGACCCTCGGGCTGGCTGCCGGGGTCGACCTGTTCCTGCACTGCGGGGCCGCTGGGGAGGGCGCAGCGCTAACTGACGTGCTGGCATCCGTGATTGCCGCGGACCCGGCCCTGGCGGTGGCGGCACGTCGGGCGTTTGCGCGGGTTTGCGCCTTGCGGTCGAGGCTGATCTGATCAGTCGGATCCCGGAAGTACGAAGCGATCTCCCCGTAGCAGCAGCCGTTTCGGTATTGTCCCGGAGCGTGTCGGGTCGTTGGGCAGGACCAGTACTGGTTCGCCGTTCGCGCCGATCTCGAGTGTCGGTATTACCGTTGCTCCGATGCCGCGCCGGGCCCAGTCATTCAGCGCAGCCCCTATGGCGTTTGGAGACGGGTCTCCGTTCGCGGCCAGATCACGGGCGATTTCGCCAAGCATCGACAGGGCCGGTGGCGGCAGCGACAGGTCCTTCCCGGCGTGGTGTTGTGCCAGCGCGTCCAAGGGGCGAATCCAGACGAATCCTTCGGTTTCGACCGGATCGGCCTGTCCAGACTGGCCTTGAGGGGCGCTAGCTGCCACAAAGACCGTGTCGAAACGCCGTGGCAGCACCTCAGGCGTGACCCATCGTGCCAGCGGGATCGGTGCGCCAGACCCAGTTCCATCCGAGTCCAGCGCGTATCCGGTTTCCTCGCGCAACTCGCGGATCGCCGCACGGATGAATGCCTCGGGCGTCGGTTGTGCCGTGGGGTCGTCGCCGTCGAGCCCGTCCTCCGGTTCGACCCGACCTCCCGGAAAGGTGGACGAGCCGGCGAAAAAACTGGCCGAGCGGTGCCGACGGATCAGCAGCACCTCGGCGCCGTCCACCCCTGGTCGCAATAGGACTACCGCGGCTGCGGGTGAGGGCAGAGCCCGTTCGGACGATTCTGACGGCGGCATCCAGACCTCTTCAGACTCAGAAATGGCCTCGGACGGTGGCGCGCGCGACCTATCCCTGCGGGCATGCGGCGACGATATCCGGCGCCAATCCCTTGCTGCCGTAAGTCTTGTTGAAATAAGCCTCAAACTCTTTGGCCAGTCGCGTTGCGCGTGCGTCGAACGCCAGGGGGTCGGTCCACGTGTTCCGCGGGTTCAGGATCGACGGGTCGTCCAGGCCAGGGCACGAGTGAGGGATGCTGACCCGGAACCGTGGATCGAAATCCAGCGAGACATCCCGCAGCGCGCCGGACAAAGCGGCGTTCAGTAGCAGGCGCGTCAGTCGGATGTCCATTCGCTGGCCTTCGCCGTAGGGGCCGCCGCTCCACCCGGTGTTGACCAGATAGGCGTCAGTCTGGTGCTTTGTCATCAGGTGGCCCAGCATGTCCGCATAGTCGCCAGGGTTTCGCGGCATGAATGGACCACCGAAGAAGCGGCTGAAAGTCGACTTCGGCTCGACGATGCCGGTTTCGGTGCCGGCCAGTTTGCTGGTATATCCCATCAGGAACCACAGCATCGCCTGCGCCCGGTCCAGTCGGGAAATCGGGGGCAGCACGCCGTTCGCGTCGGCGGTCAGGAAGATGATGGTTTTAGGGTGGCCCGCGACCGGGAGGGGCTTGATGTTGGACAAAAACGATAGCGGGTATGCCGCTCGGGAGTTCGGCGTCAGCCGTTCGTCGAACAGGTCGAACCGGCCAGAAGGCAGCATGAACGCGTTTTCTACGATCGCGCCGTGGGTCTGCCAGTCATCTTGGTGGAACACCGCGTTGTAGATCTCGGGCTCGCGGGTCGGGTCCAACCCGATAAGCTTCGCGTAGCAGCCGTATTCGAAGTTGGCGATGCCCTGGTCGGACCAGCCGTGTTCGTCATCGCCCAGCAGCTTCCTGCACGGATCGGTCGAAAGCGTTGTCTTGCCGGTGCCGGATAGTCCCAGCAGCAGGGCCACATCCCCGTCCGGGCCCTCGTTTGCTGCGCAGTGGAGCGGCAGGATGTCCTCTGGTGGCAGGTAGTAGTTCATGACGGTGAAGCCCAGTTTCTTGACGGTGCCCAGGTAGGCAGAGCCGTAAACGATGCCGAGTCTCCGGTCTAAGTCCATCGCGACGGCAAGGTTTGAAGTCCGACCGGTGGCCGGGTCGATGCGCAATCGTCCTGCGTAGCGTTCCGGGTCCAGCTTGTGGTCGGGCAGGGCAAGCAGCGTAAAGGGACGGTCGCGAAACACGGGGCCGAATCCTTGCGGCGGGTTCGGCCGAAACATCGTTTGGGTCAACAGTGCGACCAGTGCCTTGTCCGTGAACGTCTGGATCGGAAGCGCCCACCGTGGATCCGCGCCCAGCGCACGGTTTGTGGTGAACACCGTGTCCGCGCCCTCCAGGGCGGTCAAAGCGTCCTCAAGCAACAAATCGAACGTGGAGGGATCGATCGGCACGTTGTTGGGTGAATCCCAGTCGATCGTGTCTTCGGAACTGGGACGCCGCACCGTGACGGTATCCTTGGGGGATCGCCCCGTGGATTCTGCCGAAGTCCAGGTCGCCAGCGCTCCGGTCGGGCTCACAAGCGCCTCGCGCCGTGCCACGGTCGCCTGGATCAGTGCCTCGCGAGTCGGGTCAACCTGCATCTTCAACAAGGCGAGTCGTTCGCGGATCCCGGATGTTGGGGTCATTTCCGTTTCCTCACATACTGTGAGCGATCTAGCACATCGGACAATAGGGTCAACTCGAATCGAGGTGACATGGGGGTCGTCACGGAGTCTTCGTGGGGTTCGGAGGGCGTCAACGGGGCGTATCGCCATTGGGGGTTGGCCCACGTTCGTTTACCATGTCAAGACCGCGTGCCGGGTGTCTTCGGACATGGGTGTGACCTCTGAAAAATGGGCGCCCGCGCTACTTGCGCGTGGCCTCCCAGGTGCCGGTGACCGTCGCCTGCTGGGACGATCCTTCCAGGTACCCGTCCCACTGGCCGTTGATGATCCGGTCGACCAACAGGTCGGCGTCGCAGTTGTCGTCAACCAGCGTCGCGCTGCCGCGCATCATCAGCGTGCTGCCCAGGGTCAGGGCGCCCAGGTAGTCGTCTACGAACCCGAACAGGCCTTTCACGGTGTCGACGCACATTTTCTCGATGTCCTGCTCGACATTGGAGCCCAGGCCTGGGAGGTTGC
>CAZHDQ010000154.1:0-6408 GCA_964531595.1 uncultured Anaeromyxobacteraceae bacterium | reverse complement strand
TATCTGGAGCGGAGCCGGCCACCCCGAGCGGACCCCTCACCGGATTGGTGAAACTACGACCGCGCCATGATCAATGATTTCAAAGCGTCACTGGGGGCCCGATACAAGGTCGCGGATAAGGGCGCGGTCCCGGTTGCCGTCGCGGACCCTCTTGTCAGTGAATGCCTCCCGCGTGGCGGGGTCCAGGGCCGCGAACGCATCCACCCGACGCATGGGGACGTTGGCGGGTGTGACGTGTTGCGCTACGGCGTCGGCCAGCAGCACGATTCGGTCCCCGCCGTCCATCCGGTTGACCACGACCATTTCGGCCCAGCCGCAGGTCCCGGGCAGAACAGGCAGACCCGAGGGCGAGGCGTCCAGTTCCAGGCCGGCGAGCTTGTCGCGTTCGTGCCCGGTCGTCAGGCCGAGGCGGGCCAGAAGGTCCAGTTGTCCTGCCGCAAGCAGATGAAGCACCAGGCGTCCGCTGGCCTCGACCAAACCGCAGGTGAAGTTGCAAGGCGAAAGCACTAAAACGGCTCGGGTGACGCCGGTCGCCAACGACCCTGGGACGACCCAGGTCGCGATCTGGCCACCGACGCGGCCCTCGTGGCGAGCGGTGATTGCCCATACCTCATGGTTGGTCATGTGGAACATCGCGCCCCTCCGCACACATGTGCCGCAAGGTTAGCACGTCGGGTTCGGACTACCTCCTCCCAGGTTGACAGCGGTGCGGTCCACGGCCAGGATCCGGCAAGTGAGTGACTGGACGGGCGGGTCTCTGGACCGGGAGGTGGAAGATGGTAAACAGTCGAAATCGCAAGTGGGCTTTGTCGGTGGCTGCCGTTGTATGCGCGTTCGTGACCGCTTGCGAGGATGCGCCGCTGGAGCCGGAGGTCTTGCCCGATTTGGTGCAATGGGTGGACCCTCTGATCGGGTCGACGGGGTCGGGCAACGTGGTCCCAGGCCCGTGCGTGCCACATGGCATGGTGAAGTTGAGTCCCGACACGACAAGGGAACCCGGAGACGTCGGTTCCTACAACTGGAGGTTCGATCGGATCGAGGGCTTCACGCATACGCACCTCCAGGGACCGGGGGGAGGCAGCAACGGGTACAGCCAGATTTTGGTGCTGCCTGTGGTGGGCGACGTGCCTGCGCAGACGAAAGACGCCGCGTCGCTTTACAGTCACGATGAAGAGACAGTCGAGGTTGGCTACTACGCGGTGACCTTGCAAGACTACGACGTCCGTGCGGAATTGACGGCCACGCGACTGACCGGCGTACACCGCTACACGTTTCCGGCGTCCGACGCGGCCCACCTGTTGTTTGACCTGGAGCACAACCTGGGGACGTCCCTCGACGGTTTTGTCGAGTCGGTTGGCGACGACGGCTTGCAGGGATGGGGGCTGTACCAGGTCAACCCTTTGATTTCGCTGGTGTTGAATGAATCGAATCCCGGCACAGGGCAGGCGCGGGTGTTCTTTGCGGCGCGGGTCAGTCGACCTTTCGATGACGTCACGGTGCGGACGGCGGGCGATTCGGTTGCGGCGGTATTGGACTTCACGACGGCCGCTGGGGAGGCCATCGAGGTTCGGGTGGGTATCAGCTACATCGACATGGCCCAGGCCTGGACGAACCTGGAGGCCGAGGCCGACAGCCGCACGTTCGAGGAAATCAGGCAGGCGGCCGCTGACGAATGGAATGGGCTGCTGGCAAGGGTGCGCTTGGAAGGTGGCGACGATGCCCAGCGGACCAAGTTCTACACGGCGCTGTACCACGCCATGATGGTCCCCGCCGACTACACTGAGTATGGCCGCTTTTTTTCCGGTGCAAACGGCGTCGGCAAGGTGTTTGAAGACGCAGGCTTCCGGTATTACACCGACGACTGGGCGCTGTGGGACACCGTGCGGTCCACCCATCCGTTGCATATCCTGGTTAATCCCGAGGTCGTCGGCGACATGATGCAGTCGTTCGTACTGACCTACGAAGAAGGCGGCTGGATGCAGAAATCCCCCTGGAATGCATTGGGGGACGCCCGGGTGATGACTGGGAACTTCCAGTTCTGCGTTGTGTCCGAGGCTTACCGCAAGGGCATTCGGGGGTTTGACGCGGACACGGCCTTGGAGGCGATGATTAAGGGGTCGATGGAAGACAGCGACCACCCGCTGGCCGAGGGGATGTGCGGGTACTTCAACCAGGGGACGCCACCGGACTACGTGGAGTTGGGCTGGGTTCCAGACGAGTGCGACGTCGACCAGTCGGCGTCGATGACGCTGGAGCACGCCTACAACGACGGTTGCGTGGCCGGAATGGCCGAGGCGATGGGACACGCGTCGGATGCGGCGTTCTTCGCGCAGCGGGCGGGCAACTACAAGAACGTGTTCAATACAGAACACGGGATGATGCAGCGAAAGCGGCGCGATGGGACCTGGGTCGAGCCATTCGATCCTACAGCGATGAAAGGCTTCACCGAGGCCGATTCGTGGAAGTACACGTGGACCGTGCAGCAGGACATGTGCGGTCTGGTAGGCCTGATGGGAGGCAATGCCGCGTTCGAAGCGAAATTGGACGCGATGTTCGCAGGCGGGCACTACGATATGGGCAACGAGCCCGACTTCCATGTGCCTTTCCTGTACGACTGGGTCGGGGCGGCGCACAAGACGCAGGCGCGGGTACGGCAACTTCTGCAAGACGAGTTCTCGACGGCGCCCAACGGGCTGCCGGGTAATGACGATTCGGGGGCAACGTCGTCTTGGTACGTGTTAGCGGCGCTGGGGCTGTATCCGGTGGCGCCAGGCGTCGACGAGTGGTACGCCATTGCCAGCCCCGTGTTCGAACAGGCTGTCCTGTACCTGAACGGGCCGCAACAAACGAAGTTCACGATCCGCGCAGAAGGGACCTCGCCAGAGGCCATTTACGTCCAGTCAGCTACCCTTAACGGCGAGGTTTTGGAGGCACCGCGGGTCCACCACGACGATCTGGTCGCCGGCGGCACCCTGGTATTGAAAATGGGGACAGAGCCGTCTGACTGGGGAACGCCGATTTGTCAGTGACCCGTGTGGCCCTTGCGGCGAACGACTAGTATGTGTTCGGACGTCGCTGGATCGGTCTGCCAGGACAGCACATCCCGGTCGCGTGCCTCGTGATTCCATTGGCCGTCTGACACCAGGACATCCAGGTCGTCCCACGTAGCCCCGTCCGCGAAAGCCACCGGTGGGATACGGACCCGCGTCGGCCCTTGGGCGTCGCCCTGGCGAAAACGAAGCACGAATCCGTCTTCTCCGAAGGCCCATTCTTGTGGAATGCCGGCGATGCGGATTGGGCATGGGCGGTTTAGCGCTTGTACCAACTCGGCGGGTGGCGAATCCGGGTCTGACAGCCAAAAGAAGCCGGAATCACCGGCGGCGTCCAACGCCTCTACCAAGGGCAGCGGTGATGGGAGTGGACCGCGGTCGCTTTGTGACGGTCGGTCGGCGCCGGCTTCCGCGATGACCAGTGGCATTCCGGCGGCCTTGGCTCGATGTGTGGCACCGGCGACCAGCGATTCGGCGGACTGGCGCAGGCTTCGATCGTCCTGGCCCTGGACCCAGGCGATGGCCGCATTGTCGATCGCGGGCGGCGTCCAGTCGATATCGCCGGGGCCAGACAACCATGGGATACCAGAAACCGGTGGTTCCAGGAATGCGATGACGTCGGGGTCGTAAGCCCGGAATGCCTTGAAAAAGCGGGACTGGAAGTCCGCAACTGCCTCGCCGCACGGCGTTTTCGCTGGGTCAAAGACGGTGCCGAACAAGCCGGGGAAGCATTCGGGCGAGTGGATCGGCGATACGCCCACCAGGGCTGGGTGCGAGCGCAGCAGAGTGCCCAGGGTCGCCCAGGAGTCGATCAGGTGATCCTGGAGCGCGCGGTCGTCCCACGTCCAGTCGGCGTCAAGGAAGTTTGCCCACCAACGGATCCGGTGTGGCAACTGGCGCAGCGCGTCGTAGGCTGTACCCAGGGGGGCGGCTTCGAGGTTGATCGGCCCGCCGCGCAGTGAACGCGCCGGCAATCCACCCAACCCGAGATCGCCAGGCACACCGTCCTGGTGAGCCGCCAGAACGACCAGCATGTCCAGGCCGCGCGCCGCGTTAAGGATGTCAATCAGGTGGCGGACGCGTACGCCATCGACCCCGCCCTCAGTGGGCTCTAGCGAGTCCCAAGAAACGGGAATCCGCACCGCGTTGACCCCGATTCCCCGCAAACTTTCCAGTGTATCGTGCGGCGAATCACCCAGTGGCAGGTGAGGTGACGGGTCGCCTGGGAGTCCCACGCTTACGCCGCGAAGGACGACCACACGACCTTTGTCATCGACGATCTGAGGCCGGTCTCCGATTCGCGCGACCTGGAAGCGCGGGCGCGATTTGGGGGGACGCGGTGCGGCGGTTGATTGCCGCTGGGCCAGCGCCACTGGCGCGTCAGGCCCAGGGCGGGAACGGGACGCCAGGTTCAGCCAAAACCCTACTGACAAGGCGACGAGGGCGGCTAGGCCCAACAGGATTCCGAGCGCGGTGGCGGTTATTCGCAAGGCCCGCATGGCTTCCTCTCGACGTTCCGGGGTCAAGGGTATCAGGTTCCCAGGGGTTAGTGCGAATGCAGGGGCCACCCTATGCGTACGGGAACCCAGTGAGGGTCGCTTAGGCGGTGGGTCAGGTCCGAGGGTAGGGCGGGCAAAACCTCGGCTATTGCCGTCAACCCCAGGGCGTTTGCGAGTGCGGCACCCAGTTCCACGGCCAAATGTTCCCGCGGGCCAACGGTTGCCGGGAGTGTGCCGATGACCCTTCGGATCCGATCTGGCGTGGTCCTAAAGATCGCGGCCTGGATGTCGGCCGTTGGTGTCAGTACAAACATGGCGTGGACCAGCACTGCGCCCCGGCGCCTAACCTGGGCGCATCCGACGACCTTGAGACCGTCCAGTGCCAGCGTATCGCCCAGGTTGTCCTGGAAACAGATCGGGGACCGGGATCGCACCGGGGGCGGGGGAGGGCGATCGGGGCGCGGCATTCCACCGGCAACCAAGGCATCCGCGATAACGTCCAGGAACCGATCGTATAGTCGCGGGATGGGGGATGACCAAGGGTGGCCCTCCGGGAGCACCAGCGAAAGTGCCAAGTCGCCCTGGTGGACAATGGCGGTGCCACCGCTGGAACGGCGGACCACGAAAAGGCCGAGATCCCTGGCGCAGTCCAGATCGATCCCATCGGTCGATTGGCCGCGACCCAGTACCACCGCGCCTTGTCGCCAGCCGTAGGCGAGCAATGTGGGTGGTGCGCCGGCCGCGACCGCGCGCAGGAGAGCCTCTTCGACGGCCAAATCCACGGCGGGGTCCCCGTCCCAAAGATGGGTGACGACCAAGCGGGAATGGGGTGACAAGGGCTCCGACATTGACTGGACCTCGGCCGGAGAATAGCATGTCCCGATGTTTGGGTACTCACAAGAGGCCCTAGGGGCGGAAACCGAACGGCTGCACGTCGCATTGGTGCGTGCGGGTTGGACCCGGGCGGAATGTGCGCGTATCGCGCCGACCACTTTGCGCATTCGCGAACTGGCGCGAGCACAGAACGCTGTGATTCTGGGGCACTCGTACCAGACGCCGGACATCCTGTTTGGTGTGACTGATTATCGCGGGGACTCCCTAGGGCTTTCGCGGATCGCCCGCGACACGGACGCCGAAACCATCGTGTTCTGCGGCGTACGCTTCATGGGGGAAACCGCCAAGATCCTGTCGCCCGACAAGCGGGTGTTGCTGCCGAATCCGGACGCGGGTTGCTCGCTGTCCGAGGGGATCACCGGCGCGGATGTCCGGAGCCTGAGAACGGCTCATCCCGACGCTACGTTTGTGTGCTACGTCAACACCAGCGCCGAGGTCAAAGCGGAGTGCGACGTCTGTTGCACCAGCGCCAACGCGCTGGCGATCGTGGAGGCCGCGCCAACGGACCATATCGTGTTTCTGCCGGATCGGTTCATGGCCGAAAACCTGGCTGCGATGACCACGAAGCGCATCACTGGGTTCGACGGGCGCTGCATTGTTCACGAAACGTTCTCGGCCGAAGCGTTGGCGGCATGGCGCAAGCGCATCCCCGGCCTGCGCGTCCTGGTTCATACTGAATCGCCGCCGGAGGTTGTCGCGAATGCCGACCTTGCTGGCGGGACCGGCGACATGGTCGAATACGTGCGCCGGACCGATGCGCCGGCGTTCATGCTGGTCACCGAGTGCGGGTTGGCCGATCGGATGCGCGTTGAGTACCCAGACAAATCGTTCGTTGGGACGTGTGCGCTTTGTCCTCACATGAAGCGGGTGGACCTACAACGGGTGCTCCAGGTGCTTGAAGCGCCGCGGCGTGACCAGGTCGTGGAAATCCCGGAGGACGTGCGCCAGCGTGCGGCGCAGTCCAT
>CAZHDQ010000153.1:0-6437 GCA_964531595.1 uncultured Anaeromyxobacteraceae bacterium | reverse complement strand
AACATGCAAACCTTGGCTGCCGCGAACGTCGCGTCCTCGCAGGGAGCGGATTCGCCGTCGTTATCGGCCAGGCAGGACTCCCAGTCGGCAATCACGGCCAGTGTGCAGGCGTCATCTTGCGACACCACCTGCTTTAGATAGTCGACAAATTCGGCGACTAAACCCCGGATCAGGCCCATTTGTGCGACCAGCGCCGCCCCCGAAAAGTTCGCGGTGCGCGCCTCGAAATCGGTGTCGCCGACGGGGAACTCGGGCACGGCGCATCGGTACCCAGCAGACGCCCCCAGAGACAGCACGCACATCGTCCACGCCAGGTCGGTGACCTCGGCCTTGACCTGCACGCCGTCCCGATCCGGTCCGGGCAATGCGATCACGGCCGACAACCGTACGTCGCCCTGTTCGTCCTCCGAGATCGCGACCTCGGGAGGTTGCGCGACTACGCCGAGGATCCGAGGCTTGTCCACAAAACTCATCGGAGTGAAGTCGGGCATGCACGATGCCCACAACAGCAGCGTCGGCGCGATCCAGGCGATCCGGCGCATATCGTCACCTCTTGCGTTTCCTAGGACCCCTCGGGCAGGAACACGACCGTCCATTTGACCGGGTAAGGGATCGGCGTCCCGTTGCGGGTGGCCGGTACGAACTTTAGCGCGGCCACCGCTCGCTTTGCCTCGGCGTCGAACGCCGGAAGGTCACCCTGAAGCACCTTGGCGTCAACCACGTTCCCCTCGGCGTCAACACGCAACTGCAGTGAAACCCGCACGACTCGACCCAGGTCACGGTGCTCCGGCGGGTAGGTTCCCTGGACCTGGTTCTTCGGTTTAGGCGGCTTGATTACCACCTTTTCGGGGGCTGGTTCGCCATCGTCACCGCTGCCGGGTCTTCGTGGTGTGTCCGGCCCTTCGCGTTTCCAACCTTTTGCATCGATGGAAGGGTCACCGAACAGGTTGCTTTCGGACCCCGTCTGGACAGCGACACCGCCGTTGAGCGCGACGTTCGACAAGACCAGCGGCGCAGGTTTCCTCGCGGGTTCGGGTGCAGCCTTCTCGGGCTTTGGTTCGGGCGACGGAGTGTCGGGTTTGGGCGCCGGCTTCTGGGCCTGGGGCTTCGGTGGGGGCTTCGGCTGGTCCTTGGGCCGAGGTGGCGGCTTAACCTGTGGCGGTGGCTCGGGCACCGGCTCGGGTTTGGGCTCGGGCGTTTCGGCCTGAACGGCCTCCTGCACCAAGCGGACCTGCTGCCGCAGGACCTCGACGGGCACAGGTGGTTCGCGTCTTGGTGCGCGGGCCGGTGGCGTCAGGTCGCGCCGAGGCGCCAGTTCGACGATGCCGAAGTGCAGCAGCGCAGACACCAGTATCAGCGCCGCCAATTTACGGTTCCGCGCCATCCAACCTTCCGGGCCATTTTTTGACCCCGCGTCTTTCAACCCCGCACAACCAGCACCCTAGATGCCCGGAATCGTCTGTTCTTCCACATTCAGCGCTACGTTGCCTATACCCCGCAGTTTCACGAAGTCGATTACCCGCGTGACCTTCCCGTAAGCCAGATCCTTGTCCGCCGACAACACCGCGTCGGGCACGCTGCCGCCTACGGCTTCCTTGCGCCGGTCGATGTAGGTGCCGACCGCCTCCAGCGTCGTCGGCTCGCCGTTCAGGTACAACGCGCCCGCCTGATCCAGAATCAGGTTCAGCGGTACGTCCTTGGGTTCAGGAACTGCGCCGGCGTATGCCTTGGGCAGCGTCAGAGCGATCTCGCGCAACTTTCGTTCCTGCTGAATGAACATATTGGCCGTGACCATGAAAATGATCAGCAGCACCAGGAAAACGTCTACCAGTGGCGTGACGTTGATGTTGGAAATCAGGTCGTCGCCACCGTCATTCGTCGTCGCAGCCATCCTCGCCTCCGTACACGCAGCGCAACCGGTGCGTCACGATTTCGCGTGCCTGTTCCACCGCGGCGTTCACCCGCTTCCGGAATATGTTGTAGAACATGACCGCAGGCAGCGCGACGACCAATCCGATGGCCGTGGCTATCAATGCCTCCGATATGCTGCGCATCAGCAGTTCGTTCTTTTCGGTCGTTTCCGCGATGCCCGACAGTTGGAAGAACGCCGCCATGATGCCGATTACGGTCCCCAGTAGTCCGATGAATGGCGCGTTGTTCCCCAGCGTCGCCAGGAACGTCAGGCCTGTCTCGTAGCGGTTGCGCTGCTTACGTAGTTCGGTTTCGACCGCGTTTTCTGCGTCCTCGCGTGACACGCCTGACTTGCGCAGGTCGGTGATCCGCTCGGCGATCCGGCTTTCCATCGCGTCTGGGAAAACCTGCGCAGGGCGGCCCAGAGACAGCGCATGGACAAGATCGGGCGCCACGCGGCGACGGGTGTAAAAGATCCATCGCTCCAGAATCACCGCGATCGATAGGATCGACAACGCCACCAGCAGGTACAGGATCCAGTCGACCCCGATCCCGATGAAGAAATCCTGCAAGACTTCCGCAAAACTCACTGTGACCTCCCTGCAATGCCGGTCGTTGCGGGACGAACCCCCGCGATGATGCGCCCCAATATGTTAACTGGACAAGGGGAAGTCAACTCGGATCAAGAAATCGGTGTGGTAACAGATCCATCATTCCGGGTAGGGGGTTTTGTCCTCGCCGATGATGGTGATCGTGCCGGTGTCCCCGTCACAGACAACCTCGTGGACGGCACCAGGAACGCCCGTTAGTGCCATGTCCGGAACCGCCCAGTCGGCTACAATGGGCCGGTGGTCTTACGCATCGCCCAGAGGTTTGCGATGTCCCGATGTTTCCGGGCTCCAGGGTTGCTGATGTTCGTGCTGCTGGCTTGCGTATTCGCGCTGCCGGCCCGCGCGACGCTGTTCCGCCTACCGCTGGACAAGCCGGAGGAGATCTGGGTCGAATGGGTGATCCATGTCGACCACGACCCGGCGGACGGTGGCTTGCTGGGGGCGGACTGTCTGGCATTCAACGGGTCCAGGGGATTCCCGTCCTGCTACGACGCCCATGATGGAACGGACTACCTCCTGTCGGACAACTGGGACGCAATGGACGAAGAAAGGGTGACGGTTCTGGCCGCCGCGGACGGCTGGGTGACATCAGTGGCTGATGGCAACTACGACCGTTGTCATTCGGACTTTGCGTCCAAAAGCGTTTCCTGCGATGGGTACCCGATGGTCGGCAACCACGTCAAAATCAGCCACATGGACGGCATGGAGTCCTGGTACTGGCACTTCAAAAAGGACACCATCATCGTCGAGAAGGGCGACTTTGTCCGATGTGGCGATCCGCTGGGTTTCGTGGGCAGTTCGGGCAACTCGACCGGACCACACCTGCATTTCGAGGTCCGCAAAAACGGCGACTGGATCGACCCGTACGCTGGGCCGATCAGTCAGCCCGAATCTTACTGGGTCCAGCAGGACGGACCCTTGGACTTGCCGGGTCCGTATTGCGAGGGGGACGAAATTCCGCCTGACCCGAAACCGGAACCCGACATCAAAGGCGAGGACACCGCAGCCACCGCCGAGGCTTTGCCGGACGTGTCCGAGGATGTTTCCCCAGACGATGGCGCTGTCGATGCATGGCTGGAAGATGCCGCCTGGGGCGAGGATGTTTCTGTGGGCGAAGACGATGGCGTGCCGACCGATCGCGGCCCTGGTGGTGACGGGAACGCACTGGATGCCCCCGGATCCGGCGACGACTCGTTTGGCGGTCGCTTTGGGGGCTGGGGCTGCGCGGCGACCAGCGGCGTGCCGGCAACAGGTGTGTCCGCGGCCCTGATGCTGCTTGCCCTTGCCGTCCTGTGGGCCCGCAGGCGTCCTTGCAAACGGTCTTACCCGCGGTCAGAATGCCCCTGGAACCCGTTGGAGCGGACACGGTGAAGATTCCCGAACTCGATGGCCTGCTCAAGGCGATAGACGGCGGTGAGTCTGTACCCGTCGTACTCGTTTCGGGCGGGGACGACGCGGTGGTAAAGGCGGTGGTCGCACTGCTGGCAAAAGACCTAGGCAGGACCGCCTCGCCGGTGGGGGTTGAACGCCTCGACGCCGAACCGGCACGGACCGAGGCCTGGGGCCGCTTGGTCGAGGTCGCATCCGCAGTGCCGATGTTCGGCGAGGGGACAATCCTGGTCATTACTGGCTGCGGAAAGGGGGAAAAGGTCCCGGCCGAACTGAAGTCACTGCTGGCGTCCTGGCCACCGCACGTCCGTGTCGCGCTGTTTGCCAACCGAAAGACTGAATCCACGCCGTTGGGCAAGGCCGTCAAGGCGGTTGGGCAGGTAGTGTCCCTGGCCGATCTGAAGGACCGGGCCGCCGAAGGACTGGCCGAGCAGGCGGCTCGTGATCAACAGATTACCCTGGGCCCCGGGGTGTCCCGACTGCTGATCGACTTGGTAGGGGTCGACCGCGGGGCGATCGAGTCGGCGGTCAAGGTTCTGGCCGGATACCTGGGACCCGGCGGTCGCGCTACCGATTCGGACCTGCAAGGCCTGGTCCAGCGCAGCCGGAAGTCGAACCCCTGGGACTTGGACGAGGCGATATCGTCCCGCGATCTGGCCCGTGCCCTCAAGATCGCCGTCCGTGACGTCGAGGACGCAAAGGACGGCAAGACCCAGGCGATGCGGATCCTATACGGCGTGCTGCGCCACGCGCGCAAGATGCTGGTCACAAAGGATCTGGTTGCACAGCGAATTGACGCCAAGGTGGCGATGAAGCGTGTGGGCGTCAACTGGCCGTTCATGTGGGAGCGGTTGCGTGACGGTGCCGCCCGCTACTCCCAGCCGGAACTGGAAGCGTTCTTGGCTGCCGCGGTGGATTCAGACCTGCGCTTCAAGCGCGGCCACACCCGTCCCGCAGTGCTGGTCACCGACCTGCTGACGCGGTTGATAGGGGTCCCACGGCGTCGCTGACCGCCCCCAGAAGCTCATTTTCGACAGTAGGCTTGGTCTGAACCTGACCGAATACTGTCAGAATTACAACCCAGGCAAGGTGCGGTAATTCGAGGGGCAGGCCTCGCCAGTCAAGACGCCCATCGCGTTTTCCAGGGCGCTCAGGGGTTGGAGCCCGACCAGGCGGGAGACCTCTTCGCCGGCGGCATCGATGAACACGAACATAGGGATGCCGCGGACGCCGTAGGTACGGGCCAGGATCCGGCCCTCGGGCGTGCTGATGTCGATCTCGCGGAATTCAACGTCCCGGCTGGAGCATTCGTTTTTCAGCAGCCCGATGGTTGGGATCATCTGGCGGCAGACGGGGCAGTTCGGGCTGAAGAACTTCAGCATCGCTGGTCGTCCGGGCTCCAGCGCCAAGTCGCACTGAGAGGCCCCGGCCGCACCGCAGGACTCGCCTGTGCCCGCAGGGGCGAATGTGGCGGTTGCAGGACCTTCCAGGCCGCCCTCGATTCCTGTCGCCGTGGCGTTTGCACCTTCGGGTGCGATAGCGTCCAGCGCGGCGGGCGACGGCTGGCTGGTCAATGCCCTATCGACGATGCTGAACTGGTCGGTCGCCAACAGCAGGCCGGCCGCTACCATCAGGATACCGGTTGTCTTTTCGAACACCGGAATGAATCGGCGGGCCTTCTTCAAGGCCGTGAGCGCCGGCCCAGCGACGGCCGCAATGACCAGCAGCGGTACGGCGAAACCCATGCTGTAGGCCGACAGGTATCCCACACCAACCAACGGGTCGGTCGACTTTAGGGATGTATAGGTCAGCACCGCTCCCAACACCGACCCGATGCACGGTGTCCAAGCGAACGCGAAAAACAGGCCCAAAAGGAACACGTTGACGTAGTGGAAACGGGTTTTGAGTCGTGCCATGCCGCCGGCCGAACCGCCTTCCAAAAACGGCAGGTTCAGATAGCCCAGGAACCGCAGGCCCAGCAGCAGCACCAGGATGCCGCCCAGTTGCTGGAACAGCAATTTGTGGTGGATCAGCACCCGCCCGAGGAAGGTTGCGGAAAGTCCCATCAGGGAAAAGACCAATGTGAAGCCCAGCGCGAACACCGCGGTCGCCAGAAGCGCGCGGAAGCGGCGAGGCTCGGTCCCACGCTCGGCGCTCCCGGCCAGGATGCCCAGATAGACCGGGATCAACGGCAGCACGCACGGTGACAGGAACGTCAACAGGCCCGCCGCGAAAATGCCCAGGAACGAAAACTCCATGCGGCCTCCCGTGATCGATTCCCGGCCCGCTCGCCGGCGACAGCGCAAATGATGGGTACTAAACGTCGGACGTCAAGGAATTCGCGGCGACAGCGCAGTAGATCGCGGCCAAGGTTGTTTTTCGCGAGTCGGCGCACACACCCCCCGTCAAACAATGGGGGGTGGCAACGCACCAACAGACGCGTGGGGGAGGCGAGGGGCCGCAGAGGCCAAAAAAAATCTGATGTCGTCAATTTTGTACTATTGCGCTTTCTGCACGATACTCGCT
>CAZHDQ010000152.1:0-6473 GCA_964531595.1 uncultured Anaeromyxobacteraceae bacterium | reverse complement strand
ACCGCGGCATGATCAATGATTTCAAGATGTAGAAAATTGTGACGGTGGATCACGGTTGCCTCAAGCTAAATTATACGGACTGTGGAGTCTGCGCGAGAATTTACAAAACGTTCGAACCGCGTTCAATGAGGTCCGTCGACTAAGTATTGCGCGAGGCCATCCAGTTCCGGCGACTGGACCGCTACATCTGCTTCAGTTCCTCGGTCAGGCCTGCCAGACCCTTGCGGGCGTCGGAAAACAGCATCACGGCGTTGGGGTATTCGAACAGTTCATTGCGGATGCCCGAAAAACCGGCGGCCAGCGACCGCTTCATGATGATCACTGACCGTGCCTCGTGGACGTTGAGGATCGGCATGCCATAGATAGGGCTGCCGCGGTCGTGCGTTGCGGCCGGGTTGACCACGTCGTTGGCGCCGATGACGACGGCCACGTCGGTTGTCTTGAATTCCGGGTTGATAGCGTCCATTTCGTACAACTGTTCGTATGGGACATTGGATTCGGCCAGCAGGACGTTCATGTGGCCCGGCATGCGCCCGGCAACCGGGTGAATCGCGTACTTCACGGTGGTGCCACGGTGGGTCAGCAAGTCGGCCAGTTCCTTGATCGCATGCTGTGCCTGGGCCACCGCCAAGCCGTAGCCAGGGACAAAGATCACGCTGCCGGCGCTCTCCAAAATCAACGCGACTTCCTCGACGGATGCCGATTTGACGCTTGTGTACTCGCCGCCGCCCGCCGCTGTCGTGTCGGTTGCGCCGAACCCGCCGAACAACACGTTAGCCAGCGACCGGTTCATGGCCTTGGACATGATGCGGGTCAAAATGATGCCCGAAGCGCCGACCAGGGAGCCGACGACGATCAACAGGTTGTTTTTCAGCACGAACCCGGTCATCGCCGCAGCCAGGCCGGAGTACGAGTTCAACAGCGAGATGACAACCGGCATGTCTGCACCACCGATGGGGATGACCAGCAAGACACCCAGCAACAGCGAGACCGCCGCGAACACCCACATTACGGTGGACAGCGAGGACGGGTCGGACACGCCAAATGCCGCCAGACCGCCCAGCACCAACGCGCCCAATCCCAGTAGCAGGTTCAGGATGTGGCGTCCCGGCAGCAGCAACGGCCGGCCGGCGATCCATTCCTGAAGTTTCAGGAATGCGACGATCGACCCGGTCAGCGTCACGCTGCCGATCAGGATCGACAGCACCGTGGTCAGTGCAGAATCGGCGCCCAGCGCGGTCGCCATCGTCCGTGGAACACCTGTGCCCAGGACCTCGTGGTAAAAGTACGACAGCGCGACCAGCATCGATGCGCCGCCGCCCATGCCGTTGAACAGCGCGACCATCTGGGGGACCGCAGTCATCTGAATGCGGTACGCAGTGAATAGGCCGATCGCCGACCCCAGCACAACGCCCGCCAGGATATAACTGGGGTCGAAACTGCCCAGGTCGAACACGGTCAGCAGTACCGCCAGCAACATGCCCAGGGCGGACAGCAGATTGCCGCCCCGAGCCGTGGGCACGCGCTGCTGCAGTTTCAGACCCAAAATGAACATCACCGTCGCGACCAGGTAGCCCAGGTAGACCGCGATGTGCGTCCAGGCGAACGTCGATGGGTTATCCATGGCTCGCCCCCTTCGTTACGCTGGTGGGTCGAACCGCCTTCTTGCGAAACATCTTCATCATTCGGTCCGTTACGACGTAGCCGCCGACGACGTTGATTGTCGCCAGCGTGACGGCCGCCATCCCCAGCAGATTCGCGAGATCGGGGCTGGCGAGCCGAGCGGTGAACAGGGCGCCGACGATAGTTATCCCGGATATTGCGTTCGACCCCGACATCAGCGGCGTGTGCAGCGTCGGCGGCACCTTAGCGATGATTTCCAGGCCCAGGAATACCGCCAGCGTAAACACCGTCAGCCCAATCAGCAGCGCGACGGTCGGGTCCAATGCGAAACCGGTCATGCGGCACCTCCCTTTCCGGCTGCGGCCACGTCGGGCGCGCGCACGGCGCCTTCGTGGAGTACCACGGCACCGGCGGTGATCTCGTCTTCGAAGTCCAGCGTCGCGACCCCCTTCGGGAACATGTGGAGCGCGACGTTGAGGATATTGCGGGCGTACATATCACTGGCGTGGAACGGCACCATCGCCGGCAGATTTTTGTGCCCGATAATGCGCACGCCGTGGCGCGTCACGACCTGCCCCGGAACGGTCAGTTCGCAATTTCCGCCCTGCTCGGCGGCTAGGTCAACGATGACCGACCCGGGTCGCATCGAACGGACCATTGCCTCGGACACCAGTTTCGGGGCGGGGCGCCCCGGGATCAGGGCGGTCGTGATTACGGCATCCGAGGCCGCGACGCGCTTTGCGACTTCGGCTTGCTGGCGTTCCAGGAATTCCGGCGACGCCTCTTTTGCGTAGCCACCGGCGCCCTCCAGGTCCTCGGCACCCTCGACCTCGATGAAGCGTGCGCTCAGGCTTTCAACCTGTTCCTTTACCGCCCGGCGCACATCGGAAACCTCGACTACGGCACCCAGCCTGCGTGCAGTGGCGATCGCTTGCAGTCCAGCCACACCTGCACCCATCACAACGAAGCGGGCCGGTGTGATCGTCCCGGCGGCCGTCATCAGCAACGGCATCAAGCGAGGCAGGGCATCGGCCGCCAGCAGTGCAGCCTTGTACCCGGCGATGTTGGCCTGGGACGAAAGCGCGTCCATCGACTGGGCGCGACTGATGCGCGGGATGCGGTCCATCGCGAATGCTGTGACGCGGCGTTCGGCCAATGCGGCGACGACGTCCGGGTGCGCCAGTGGCCACAAAAACGATACCAGCATCGCGCCGGATTTCATGGCGCCGGCCTCTGCGAGGGTGGGCGGGTTGACGCGGGCGACGAAGTCAGCTCGGGCCGCGGCGGCGTCATCCGGCACGATCGTCGCGCCGACATCGGCATAGCGGGCGTCAGGTAGCCCGGCCGCGTCCCCGGCACCGGACTGTACCGAAACCTCCAGGCCCAGTTTGATCAAGCGTCGCACCGTGTCGGGGACGGCTGCTACGCGTGTTTCGTCGGGTGTCGTTTCCTTTGGGACGAACAGGAGCGGCATCGTTGTGTCTCCGGGTTGAGGTGACGACAGAAAAGATAGGTACGACCGGCGACTTGGCAAGTTTTAAGGGACGGTGCGATCCGGGTTTGTCGCCAGCGGCAGCCGCATTATGAACGTCGTGCCCTTGCCCACCGTGCTATCCGCCGTAATGGTGCCGTGCAGCCTGTCGACGATCCGGCGGACCAGCGTCAGACCCAGACCGGTGCCCTCGGACTGCTGCTTGGCATTGCCGGCGCGGTAGAATTCGTCGAACACGTGGGGCAGCGCGTCAGGTGCGATACCGATGCCGGTGTCTGTAAATTCCATGAGAGCGTCGTTGCCGTCACGAGACAGCCTGACCGTGACCGCCCCGCGTGATTGGGTGTACTTGACCGCGTTCTCAAGCAGGTTGCCAACCAGACGTTCGATGTCGTCGGGACTCGCTTGGACCGCCAGTGAATCAGGCGGCATGTCCAGGCGCAGCGACAGATCCTTGGCCTCGATGTCTGGCTGGACCCGTTCCTGGACTTTAGCTAGCACCTTGGCCAGGTCGACCGGTTCCAGGGCGCCCTCCGGCAATCGACCCTTCATCGCACCCAACGCCAGCAAGTCCTGGAGCAACGACGACAACCCGCCGGTTCTGCGCGCCGCGCGTTCGACCAGCGGGCGTTGGCCCTCGGTCAGTTCGCCCCCGTAGCCTTCCGACAGTAGCGTCAGCGCCGACTTGACCGCCGCGACCGGAGCCTTCAGTTCGTGGGCTACGACGTACACGAACCGGGACTTCGCCTCGTCCAGAGCCTGCAAATGGGAAAACGACCGGGCGTTTTCGATCGCGGTAGCGCCTTGTCCAGCGATGGCCATCAAGAAGCCAACGTCATCATCGGAGAACTCACGAGGGGTTGCCGAGTACAGGCGCAACACGCCGATTGCTGTCCCCCGTAGGTTTAGCGGCACGACGAGCATCGACTGGATGCCTTCGCGGACCATCTCGTCGGGGTACTGCACCGACTGGGACGTGGCCACATCCGGCACGCGCACCGGCCAGCCCTGGAGCGCGGTGCGGTCCACCGGGCTGCGGGCGACCTCGACATCTCCCTTGGACAGGTAGGCTTCGGACAGGCCCTCGACAGCGCTGATGTGCAGGCTTCCCCGGCTTTCGTCCAGCAGGCGGATCGAACACGCCTTGGCACTCATCGCTCTGGCCGTCGATTCGGCGATGGTCTGGAGCACGGCCGGTAGGTCCAGCGTCGATGTCGCGGCGCGTGCGATGTTGTACAGCGTTCGTGTGCGAGCATAAGCGTCCTCGGCACGTTCCTTCAGATTCAACAGGTCGCGAGTCCGCTCCCACAAACGGCGTGCCATCGAAGCGGACAGGTGGTAGGACACGAAGATCATTGCGGTAAAGAAGAAGTAGCGTTGACCCGCGACTGGGGCCGACGGGGCCGGCAGACTTTCGAAGCCGGGCACTGGGTGGTAGTCAACGACGCCGGTGACCTGCCAGAGCGTGACCGTACCGACCAGCAATACGCCGATCGCCGCGTGCAGGCCGGCTACCCGCGGGGACAGCAGGATGCTGGCGATAATCGCGTGAAACACATAAAAGAACAGCATCGGGCTGGCAATCCCACCGGTCAGGTGAACCAGCACCGTCAGTGCGACCCAGTCGGTTAGGAACTGCAACGACGCAAAGCGGGAGTGCCTGATTTCTCCGCGGACGTGGGCAGGGCGAAGCCGCCTTTCCAACCACCAAAAAAACGCGTTGTAGGCCAGGATCCCGGCACCCACCGCATACAAAGGCAGGACGGTGGCGATGTCACGGATCATCAGCCAGACTGCGGTCGCGCCCAGTAGGACAGCCACCGCACTCAGCCAGCGCAACCGGATGAGCCATGCGCCCCGGGCCACCAGTTCCTCTTCGAGAGGTCGCGGGGTGCGGGGTGTTTTGTCGGCTCCCAGGGCCACGATGCCTCCTGCGGATGGTGTCGCGACGTAGGGCGCTTGGTCCCGGCGATGATCCTAGCAGCGAATTCCCGACCTTGGCAGATTCATAAGCGCTCACCTGCTATTTTTCAAACTAATAATCTTGCTAGGGCGTTTCGCTGGCTACTTTTTCCCTTGGGATAATGCTGATTGACCGTCGGGAACCGGTGCCGGGTCTGGCACCCAGAACCAGTCCTTTGTCCCGCAAGGTTTCCCATGCGATCGGGATGGCGTCCGCGCCAGGTCCATCTGGGCTTGTTTCGGTCCAGGCGCAATGCATGTCGCCTGACGAAATCACCGTTTCGACAGCTTTGATAGTCATTCCAAGTGGAATCTGTCCAACTCTGGGAAGTGTTCCGGCCAGTGATGTACCAGCTTCTGCCGAGGCCATCAAAAATGTTCTTTCGGCGCCGAAATGGCGCATGGCTTTGTGCGCAACCAGTGCGTTCAGAGCCGAGTTGGATGTCATGATGACGATACGTCTGTATCCATCATCCACCAATTCGTCCAGATACGAATCAGACAGGAAATCGCCTTCTCGGGCATCCAGACCATCAGCAAGGGCCTCCTGAACTTTCAAGGGGTTTCGGTCAATAATGGTGGTCCGGACATTTTGAGATGCAAGGCGTGCCAGGCTTGATGCCAGGTGTCCGCTGCCTGCGAAAACGATACCCGTGGAATGGTCCGTGATGGAAACGCCCAAAACTCGTGCAAGCGGCTTACCAAAAATGGTGGCCGCTGCCCCAGAGATGAAAATTGTTATAAAAACAAGAAGGTACATGTCAGCAATCCCGATGCCTTTGTCCTTCAAGACGATTGCAAAATACGAAGCGACGCCGGCTGAAATTATTCCTCGGGGACCGATCAAGCCAACGTACAGCTTTTCTTTCCACGATAGTAGGGTGCCGTGTAGCCCGACGAACACAGCCGCTGGTCTGATCACAAATGCAATCACCAGAGCCGCGGTGATCAACGACCCAGAACTGTGCAGGACTTGATTTATGTCAATTTGGGCAGAAAGCATGACAAAAAGGAACGCCACAATCAGGGTCGTGAGTTGATCCTTGAAGTGTCTGACGTTGTCCAGTTCACGACCCGGAAATGCTGAAGTGACGAGCCCTGCGACCGCAACAGAAAGCACTCCAGAGTTGGAAATCAAGGAATTCGACAGGAAAAATAGCCCGATGGCGCTGGTCAGCGCGACTATGCCAGGAAGGCTCTCGTCACCGGTTCGTGCGGCCGCTGGGACAAGCAGTTTGCCCAGGATATAACCGCCAACCGCCCCGATTGAGAGTCCCGCAGCGATTTTAGCAATGAACAGAAGTGGAAGTGAAAAACCGCTGATTTTCGGTGCCAGAACGAATTCCAGAACGACACCGGATGCTATGACACCAATGCAGTCGGCCCAGACCGATTC
>CAZHDQ010000151.1:0-6533 GCA_964531595.1 uncultured Anaeromyxobacteraceae bacterium | reverse complement strand
CCTGCATCGACCACAGGTTCAACCCCATTTCCAGTTCCGCGACGATGCGCAGTTCCTTGACTGGTGTGATTTCTAAGGTAGGCGCAAAGAACGTCCCCAGAACGCCTACGTCTTGGCCCTGGGCGTTGTAAAACGGCGGCGTCCGGTCAAAGTCCCGGTCGTTACGCCACAGGAACAGTGATTGCATGCGGCCACGGAACTTGATGTAGTCATTGCCGATACCAAAGCCGCGGCCGGTATCCTGCGCCTGTGCCACCTGGGGCAGCACTGCGCTGACGGCCAGAACCATGCACGCGATCAGGCGAAACATCTTCATGGCTCCCTCCTATCGCGTCGACAGGACGTTGCCGCCCTGGATGAAGTAGTTCCAGTCTCCGTCGTCCTGCCCGTCGATGGGCGGCCGGATGCGCAGAGCGTGCTCGAACCCGGGTTCGTCGCGCTCGGGGAACCAGTAAAGCCACCTCGCCGATTCGTCCCAGACGGCGTACCCGTCGGAAATCCATACGTAGAATCCATCGGGGTATTGCAGTTCAGGCACGAACACGACCGTGGGGGCGTCGGTTTCCTTGCCGCCGAAACTGACCTGGAACTCGTGGACCGCGTTGGGTATGCCTTTGTCAGGGTCGAAATAGTGCAGGTCCGAAAAGAAGTGCATTGCGATCGGCTTGCCGGACATCGCCCTGGCGTAAGGCCGCACGAACGCCGTGTGCCCGCGTGGGACAACGTATCCTGCCGGCTGGGCGACGGGCACGATGTAGGCGTCGGGTATCGACCCAGGGATCGCCGCGTAGCGCTCGGGTTCCTTCGCCCGCTGCACGAATTCGACCAGGCTGAAGTCCTCGTGGTCCCACCAGTCGCCATACTGCGGATCGGTGTCCGGCGTGTAGACCCAAATCATGCTGGCGCTAAACAAGTCCTCGTAAGCCTCGTAGTAGTTGTCCAGGATCTGCGTGCTGACCAGGTAATCCATGGCGCGCGACTGCTGCCATCCCTGGGGGCAGATCGCCGCGGCTTGGTCGCAACCGGCCGCCGCAGCGAACCCCTCCCGCTTGCATCGTGCCAGCGCCTCCTGGCACGGCTGCTCCTGTTCCAGATAGCGGAAATTCCAGTAGGTCCCAAACTCGGTCATGACGAACGGGATGTTGTTGTAGGCATACTGCGCCCAGTCGGCCTTTTCCTGGATCTCGGGACGGTAGTCGCGGAAGTCGTACTCGTCGGACCCGAACGTCCGCGACGGTTGGTTGAACCCGATAAAGGGGTAAATGTCAGGGTACCAGTGCGGCGCCCACACGAACTGGACCTTGCCGTGGCGGTCCTCGAACCCTTCCGGCAGCTTGATGTCCGGCGTGGTTGCGTATTGCAGGTACTGGCCTCCCACACCGCCGCCACCGCCCAGCAGCATATCGATGCCGTGGGCCGGTTCCAGCCAGAATGTCAGTCGGTTGGCCGGCGGTTCGCCCGTGTCGTATACCTGCGCGATGCGTTCGCCGACGTACTCGTACAGTGGTTCCAGGTGGTTCTTGTCCATGTGCATATTCAGACCGGCCGCGGCCATCAGGTCGCACCCATACAGCCCCAGCGCCTTGCGCGATTCGTCGCTGTTGTCCTTTGGCAGCAGTTCCAGGTTTTCTTCGACCAGTTGCTGTACCAACTCGCCGACGGTGCTGCCACTGGCACCCAGAGGCCGCATCGGGTTGCCGTCATCGCCCAGCAGCACGGCGTCCAGCAGGCTTTTGACCAGTTCCGGCTGGCCCAGGTCCAGCAGCGCCTGAACGACCGTCATCATTATATAGATGCCCGCCGGCTCGTTCAGGATGTCGTACCCGATGACGTGAGGGTACTTTTTGCCTATACGGGCGATCTCAACCCAGGCGTCCCTGAAACCGCTTTGCAGTGATTCCCGCAGGTCGTTGACGACAACGTGAGTGTGTCCGGCAGCACGCAATTCGGCCGCCCGTGTCTGAGCCTCATCCGGCGTGTAGAAAGTTTCAAGCATCACGCCATCATCTGGCTTCGCCGCATCGCCGTATTCGACGACCCGCCGCTGGGGGAACACCTCGTCGCCGGCATAGAAGGCCGCGAAGCAGATGTTTGTTGCCAGCGAGACGCCGTTGTTGATGCCCCACATCGTGAACGGCAGGCCGTCGTAGGTGTCCTTGGACGTGAACGCGTCGGGCGGTAGGTACGGTTCCATCCGGTCCAGTTGGGCGCTGATCTTTTCGGCCAAGTCCAGCGGGATCGTCGGGTCGTCACCCTTTGACAAGGCCGTCAGAGCGACCTTGAGTGTCAGGAACAGTTCGTTTCCAAACGGTCCCGTTTCCTCGCGGGCAGTGCCCAGCCACTTGAACACGCCCCAGTATGGCGATTCCATGTTTTTTTCCGGCACGCACACCCGCGTGGCCCACAGAGGCGCTCCGTCGCCGCTGACCCGGCGGCTGAAGCCTGCCCGGTACTTGCGCCCGCGGGTCTCCAGGTCGTCAGCCGGCGTGATGCCCAGTTCGTCGCGTGTTCGGTTAGGGAACAGAGACCAAAGCATGTTCATCACGTCGCCCTTGACGCAACACTCGGCCTTGCGGTCTTCGGTGCAGACGATGTCCTGGTGGACCAAGCCGGTCGGGTCAATCGCTCGATCGTTGACGTCGTAGCGGCAGCACTGCTGACAGACCGGCCACTCCGAATACAGGCTGTAAAATGAGCGGCTCCACAGATTTTCGTGCAGGTTGATCATCACATAGATGCCGTATTTTTCGGCCAACCGGACCAGTTCCTCAAAACGCGTCAGATAGGCGCGGTCGGGCATGCCCTTGCGGTCCGGATACACGGCCTCCCAGTTCCACACCAGTCGAACCGAGTTGAAGCCCAGCGCCTTCATCTGGGCGAAGTACGCGTCGGCCTTGGCCAGACTGAACGGTCGACCCTCGTAAGTGAACGCCCGTGGTCGCCCGGCCTTGGCATCGGCGATCTCGTCCCCGACGTGACCGTAGTAGGTCTGCGGCGTCTCGTCGCGGGCGGTGTCGGCGACGACCGGCACCTTGATATTGCCGCCCAAATTGATGCCTCTGAGGTGGACGTAGCGCCCCTGTTCATCGCGGAAGTACGTCCGGTCGGTCGTAAGTGGCGTCGGCGTCTTGTCCAGGTCCGGCCGGTCGCCGCCGCACGCGGTCAAGGCCACTGTGGTTGCGGCCAGTACGATCAGGCAGGTGCGCCCCTTCATGTGCATACCCCGCAGTTCAGTGGACCCACCCGGATAAAACACAAAAAGGCCGGACAGGTGGTCAAGCCTACAACAGATGGCATGTCAGATCACAGGGAAATCAGCGGGGAAGGGGGATACACGGATCCATTATTCATTGTCGTTTGGACGAAGAGGTCATATCAGTCGGGGCGACTGGATTTGAACCAGCGACTCCCTGGTCCCGAACCAGGTGCGCTACCAGGCTGCGCTACGCCCCGTTTTCAAGCACTGGCGACCGGTTCCCGCAACGCCTGGATGGCTGCGCGGTAGTCGGACGCCTTGAACACCGCCGCCCCAGCCACGACCTCGTCGGCACCGGCCTGGGCGACCCGGAACACGTTGTCAACCGTGACGCCGCCGTCTACCTGGATCGGCACGTCCCGTCCCAAAGCGGACAGAGTCTGCCGCAAGACGGATACCTTGTCAAGCGCCTCGGGAATCAACTTCTGGCCGTAAAAACCGGGGTGAACCGTCATCACCATAGCGAAATCGATGGCGTCCAGGTGCGGGTCCATCGCGGACACTGGCGTCTGAGGGTTGATTACCAGACCGGCCAATTTGCCAAGGTCGCGGATCGCCCGCAAAACGTCCCCAATGCCGGGGATTTCCACGTGGACGGCAATGCGGTCTGCGCCGGCTTTGGCGAATGCATCGATATACCGTCCCGGCTCGGCCAGCATCAGGTGACAGTCAAACGGCAGCCGCGTGTGCGGGCGCAGATCCTTGACTATGCCGGGGCCCATCGTCAGATTCGGCACAAAGTGGCCGTCCATCACATCCAGGTGGACCAGATCGGCACCGGCGGCATCGATTGCTCGGACCTCACGGCCCAGCTCGGCTTGGTTTCCGGCGATCACGGACGGGGCGACTTTCAAGGTCATCGCAAAGCTCCGGTGGCTGACGCGCGCAGTCTGACAGACCGGGCGTCGGGGTGCAAGTCAGGCGGCCGCTCGCCCGGAATCCACCGCCATTGACCGGCAAGGGGCGACCCGGTAGGCTTCGCCGCGATGATCGACCTGATCGACATTTCTAAATCGTTTGGTGCGCGGCGGTTGTTCGCGGGCGTGACCCTGCGTGTCGGCGACCACGAGCGCGTCGGGCTGGTTGGACCCAACGGCACCGGTAAGACGACTTTGTTTCGCATCATGATGGGCGAGATGTCCGCTGATGACGGCCGGGTCGAGGCCAAAAAGGGCATTCGGCTTGGCCATCTGGCCCAGGAAATCCACCCGAGCCGAGCGATGGATCTGACTCTGCTTGCGTACTGCGTGCGCGAGGTCCGAGGTGTCGGGCCGCTGCTGGACGAGCGTGCGGAGTTGGTGGCCGCTATCGACGCCGGCAAGCACGACGAGGCGCGGATCCACCGGTTGGCCGAGGTCGGGGAACTGCTACTCCATCGTAATGCCGACGCGCTGCCCAAGAAGGCGGAGTCGGTGCTAATCGGGCTGGGCTTCGATCACAGCGACCTGGACAGGCCGCTGAAAACGATGTCTGGCGGGCTGTTGATGCGGGCGGAACTGGCGCGGTTGCTGTTGGATGCACCGGACCTTTTACTGCTGGATGAGCCCACGAACCACCTGGACCTGGAAGGGCTACGCTGGTTCGAGGACTACCTGAAGGGCTTTTCGGGCGCGGTGGTGCTGGTTGCTCACGACCGCGAGTTCCTGAACCGGACGGTCGACCGCGTCGTCGAGGTGTCGGTGCGCGGTGCGACGGATTTCGGCGGCGACCCGCGGTTGCCGGTGTACGACCGTTATGTTTTGGAACGCGCCAAGGCTATCGAACTGGCTTGGAAAAAATACGACGAGCAACAGACCCTTATCAAGGATCTGGAGGAGTTCATCGCGAAGAACCGGGCGAACGCGTCCCGGGCCTCGGGCGCGCAGTCGCGGGTCAAGGTGTTGGAACGAATGGAGCGTCTGGAGCCGCCCGAGGTAGTTCGCAAGGTACGGTTCGCGTTCCCGCAGCCGCCGCGCAGCGCGGACTTGGTGTGCAGTCTGGAGCACGTGACTCGGCGCTACGGCCCGCGAACTGTGTTCCAGGGGTTGGACCTCCGGGCGCACCGCGGTGAACGCCTGGCTCTGGTCGGGGTCAACGGTGCGGGTAAGTCTTCGCTGCTGCGGATGGTCGCCGGTGTGGCCGAACCCGATGAGGGGACGCGATTGGTCGCCGATGGCGTGCGGATCGGTTACTTTTCTCAGGACCAATTCGAGGTACTCCAGCCCGAGCGCACTTTGCACCAGCATATGCTGGAGGTAGCGGACACAAAGACGACCCCGGCGGTTCGACCGATCCTTGGCGCATTCCTGTTCGGCGAGGACGACCTGGACAAGAAGGTCATTACGCTGTCGGGTGGCGAGAAGGCACGGCTGTTGCTTGCACGATTGCTGCTGCAGCCTTTTGGTTTGCTGGTGTTGGACGAGCCGACGAACCACCTGGACATTGCCAGTCGCGAGGTGCTAGAGACCGCACTGCGGGAACATCAGGGTACGATCGTGTTCACGACGCACGACCGCCGTTTCATGGACACGCTGGCGACGTCAGTAGTGGAGCTGCGCGACGGGCGGCTGACGCGGTACCCGGGAAACTATACGTACTATGTCAGCAAGGTCGGCGACCCCTTTGCGACCGCGGCACGGACGTCGACGGGACCTGTGGCAGATGCGCGCACGGGCGTGGTGCAACGAGACCTGGAGCGTGAGCGTAAGCGAGACGAGGCCGAGCGGCGCAACCGGATGTACCGGATTTTGAAGCCGCTTCGAGACCGTGTCGAGGCCGGTGAGGCCGACATAGCGGCGCTGGAGACGGAACTAAAGGCGTTGGACGAGGCTCTGGTGCAGCCGGACCTGTACCAGGATCCAGTCCGTGCCCGCGAACTAGGGCAGCAGGCTCGGGACGTGAGGACGCGGCTGGAGGTGGCCTACGAAGAATGGTCCGAAGCGGCCGAGGAACTGGGGCGTGTCGAACTGGAGCAAGACGATCCGGCCCGGGACTAGCCGGGCAATGGGGGTAGGAATGGCGCGCAATCACAAGAAGCAGGGCGACTTGGCGGTCGGACCGGAGGACGTGGTGGTCAAGCCTTGTGGACTGAACCGCTGGGTGTTGCTGGTGGTCGTGGCGGTGGTCGGATTCGCGTCGGACATCGCGACGAAGCTGTGGGCGCTGGCCGCTGTCGAGCCTGGCACGCTGAAGCCCGTGTGGGGTGACGTGCTGGGCTGGACGCTGACGTACAACAAGGGCGCGCTGTTCGGCATGAACCCGGCGAACTGGATCGATGGCTTCCCGACCCGCTGGTTCT
>CAZHDQ010000150.1:0-6536 GCA_964531595.1 uncultured Anaeromyxobacteraceae bacterium | reverse complement strand
GTCCGGGTCTGGCAGGAACAGCAGCGCGCCGCCCCGGCTGCGGGCGAGGGACCGGCGCGGCAGCGTCCGATGATTGCCTTGTCGCGACAATACGGTGCCCTGGGTGGTCTGGTCGCCCGGACGGCCGCCGAGGAACTGGGCTTGGACGTCTTCGATCGCGAGGTTGTCGATCGGGTCGCGCGGACCGCCAATGTCAGCGAGCGCGTAGTGGCCTCGGTCGACGAACGTGTCCAGGATGCGATTTCCAACTGGGTTGCGGAACTGTTTGGTGCCGGCAGGATGGCCCAGCGCGAGTACATGTTGACGCTGGCGCGCGTGGTGCTGACCGCGGGTCACCATGGCCGCGGGTTGATCGTCGGGCGGTGTGCCCACCTGCTGCTGAACCCGGCCTGGACGCTGTCGGTCCGCGTGGTTGCCCCATTACAGGTGCGCGTTGCGCGAGTCGCCGAATACCGCCAGATCCCGCCGGGCGACGCCGAGGCCCGGACCCGGGAGATTGACCGATCTCGTGGGGAATTCTGCCGCCGCGGCTTCGGTCGTCGCCTGGAGGATCAAGACCAGTACGATATGGTCCTGGACACCGGGCGGATGCCGGTCGAGACGTGTGGGCAGATCATCGCGCTGGCGTTTCGCGGCAGATTTCCGGCGGAGGGCGCAGGCCCGTAGGGGCCGTCGTCATGGTGCGGGCGTGCAGTCCAGTGTGTCGTCGAAGAAATCGCCTGGGTACTCGACCTCACAGAATTCGTTGCAGTATCCGTTGTCCTTCCAGCCGCACGGGTCGGCTGCGCCGCACGAACAGTTCGTGTAGATACTCTCCGTGCAGTGGTCGTTGGGCAGCGAGCAGTCGAAGTTGCACATGCACGAATCGCCCTCGTACTTGGGTGCTGTGAACGTGTAGCACGCCCCCGACAGCGCGCCTTCGCCGACGCAGTAGTCGTTGCAGGAAAACGGCGTCAATGCTCGCGTGGTCCCGTCGCAAAGGCACAGGGAGGCCGGGTCGCCAATGCAGGTTCGTGTCCAGGACGTCGGATCGCAGGGGCCGAAACACTGACCCAGCGGGCCGCCATTAGGACCTCGCTGCGCGTGCAGGTCGAACCTCGCGTAGTCGTGTTCTCTGGACTCGTCGATTACCAGGTACACCGTCTTGGGATCGTCGCCGGCCAGCCACTGGACAACCCCGCGACCCGAGGCGAGGCATTCCGGCGAGGGGCCGTCCGGATCGGCCACCAGGACCAGATACGGCATCTTGCCAACCAGATTTTTGACCTGGAACAAGCCGAAATCGCCGGGGGCGAATTCAGTGCGCAATACGATATCCGGCCCGGGCAAAGCCACAGTGGGCTCGCAGGACCAATCCCCGGCGTTGTAGTCGTTGCCAGCCCCCAGGAGGCTCAGCGACATCGGTGCCTCCAGGTCCATCTCCAATGCCCCGCCGGCCACATCGTACGGGGGGGCCTCAACCGCCTGGTAGGCGAGGGACAGTTCGAATAGTGAGTCGCCGCTCGTGTAGAAGCTGTCGACAATCAGGTACCCGTCGACCGGCATATCGGTCGGATTCGCCCACAATAGTGTCTCGATCCCGGGTGCCCAAACGTCGTCCGCGCCTGTGAAGCACGATTCGTCGGCGTTCTCGCAATCATCGACCAGGATCAACTGCGCGTCGAACGGGGCATCAATGGTGACTTCAAG
Organism: uncultured Anaeromyxobacteraceae bacterium; assembly: GCA_964531595.1. Classification (GTDB taxonomy): domain Bacteria; phylum Myxococcota_A; class UBA9042; order DTJE01; family DTJE01; genus DUVQ01. The sequence goes on along the minus strand of CAZHDQ010000150.1, from coordinate 4,847 downwards.
CGACGACCACGCCGGAATCGTCAGGTGGAACGCCATGTCCTTGCCTGGAGCCGCGTTACCCGTGCATGATGCCACGTGGTAGTTGTCGAGGGCCGTCGCCAGGTCGTGGTAGCTGGTTCCCTCTTCCAGTGAGATCGCGTCGTCGCATGTGCTGTTGTCCGCCACGGTGAACACGTGTACCGACAACAGGTAGTTGAAGCGTGCGAAACCCGCCACGTACGGCGATTGAACGACCTCGATGTAGACGTCCATCGCCGATTCGGCGACGAAGCCGTTCAGCCAACTGAAGAACCACCCGTTCGGGTCGATGTCGTCGTTCTCCCACCCGGGTAGCGGCGTGCCGTCGCCGGCGACCAGTCGCAGGAAGGTGTCCGCGTTCTGACCGCAGAACGGTTCGGTGATCACGTCCAGGGCCTGCCCCTGGTCCAGATGAACCTTGAACAAGTCGACGTCTGCCACCCCAGCGGTGGCCATCAGGCTGGCGATCACGGTCGTTTGTCCAGTCCCCAGCACCTGGGCGTCGTCCAGGTCGTCGTTCGGTTCGACTTCCAAGATTCCGGCCTCGGATCCAATCTCGCAGGTATCTCCACCACATACCAGCAGGTCACAACCGCAGTCTTCGTCCTCGACGCACGTCGCCGAAAGGCACCGGCCGTTCGCGCACCGCTCGCCGGCGCACTGGATGTCCTCGGTACACGGCATGCCTTCCCCGACTGGACGCAGGCAGGCCCCGTCCCCGCCGCAGGCCGACGTGATCATGCAGGAACCAGTCAGCGGGACGCACGCCTCGGTGTATCCGTCGATGTTGTAGCAGCGGGTGCCGACCGGGCAGATGCCCGCGCCGCGGATGCCGCATTCGGGGGCGCAGAAGGCACTATCGGGACCCTCGACGCACTCGTTGAACCCCCAACCACCGTCGTTGCATTCCGACCCGAAGTTCCGGGGGTCGCAGGGCGCGCACAGGTGTACTGCGTCCCATGTCGGCAGCAGCGAACCCTCGCACGGTGCTTCCGAGGCGCACTCGACCGTGCAGGAACCGCTCGCACAATTGCCGGTCTCGCAGTCTCGGTCGCCGCGGCAAGCGCCGAACAGGTAGGTGTTGCCTTCGGCGCTCAAGACGCATGCCTCGCCCACGCACTGCATGCGTTCGGGGCAGTCGTCGTCCGTCGTACACGCGTTCGTGCAGTAGGCCGCGCGGAACATTGCGTCCAGGAAGCAGGTCCCCTCGTCGCAGTCCGCTTCCGTGTCGCACCCGAATATGCACGTGTTCCCGTAGCAGGCCGCGCCCTCGACGCACTGGAACGCATAGGTGCAGGCCGCACCTGCGGTCACGACCCCTGCTGCCTCGTCGGACACGCACAGTTTGGCCGACCCCACGGTCTGGCAGGTTTCGCCCTCGGCGCAGGGGTTTTCTTCGGTGCAAACGGTCATGCAACGGTTTTCGCCCAGGTATTCCCGACAGACGCCTTCGACGCAGGACCAGTCCTCGGCGCATGTGTCTCCGAGTGCGCGGTCGGCCTGTTCCCACGGCACGCATACGAACAGGCTGGGGTCATTGAACAGTCCGGTCACGCAAGCCATGTCGTTGGGGCACGAACTAACGCCGTCCCCCAGGCTGACGCACTGGCCCGAGCACTGGCCGCCCTGGCAAAACGCGATCTTGCAGTCCGCGCTCATGCCGCAGGGTTCGCCGATCGCGTTGCTGCCCTTGGGCATGCAGTAAAACTTGAAGTCGAAGCTCAGCTCATCGCCATTGTCCCGGCACTCGCCACACGTGCCGCAGATGGCCGTGTCGGCCGCGCCATCCGACCCACAGTCCCCAGTGCAGAAGCGCTTTCCGCTGCTGGACAGGCAAAGTCCGCCCTCGCAGTCCTCGTTTCGGTTGCACACCGCGAACATCGGCATCGTGCCATCCCCGGGAAGAGTCAGGTCCTTGTTCAAGGGCCGGCAGTGCATGTCCGTCGTACCTTCGCCGTCGGTCACGCAGGCCATTCCCTCGGGGCACGGGTCCATGCCGACACCGCACCGTCGAGTGCAGAACGCCGACCAGTCATCCCCTATTTCCTGGCACCAGCCCTCGGCGCACTCACCATCAAAGTTGCAGGCGTATCCGGATGGCTGGCCGTAGGTCCGGTGATCGCAGCGCCCGAAGTCGTAGCAGACGCCGTCCAGGCACATCCCGCTGCCGGCTAACCCCTCGACGCCCTCACAGGGGGCCTGATCGGGTCGGTCCGGATAGACGCACGTCCCAGATCCCTGGTCGCAGGTCCCCTCTTCCTGGCACGGGCCGGGGTTGTCGCAGGCCAGCGGCCCCCCACCGGCGCAGGCGCCCGCTTGGCACGTTCCGGGGACGAGGCAGTTGCCTGTCTCGCCGCACGCGCCGCCCTCATTGATGGGTAGGCAGCCGTTGCAGCAGTTGTCGGTCGTGTTGCACGTGCATTCGGGGCCCGTGTCTGTCCCGGTGTCCGGTTTCCCCGTGTCGGGGCGTCCCTCGTCGGTTCCCGGGTCCGTCATCAAACCAGGGTCGGTTATCGCATCCCGGCCGCCCGGATCTGTCGAACTGTCGTTGCCGCCGCCGCAGGCGAGCATCGTCGCCACCGCCAGGGTCGCTGGCCACCAAAGCATGCGATTCATGGCATTCCTCGCTTCAGGGGTGCAGTCGGGGCCCGGTCCCGCAACACACGGCCGGCCTAGTCATTGTGGAAAGATTATGCCCGATGGCTGTGACGGGCAAGGATTATTGCCTGAAGGGGTTGTGCTTCGCCCCCAGAATGCGGTCCGTGGTGACGGGGCCTGTGGTTGAATCTTCGACCTGCTGCGGCGGGCGCCTTGCGACGGTCCCCAATTTCCTCAAAAGTCCTCAGGCGCGGACGCGGTACTCGCGCCAAGCGGCCCGCTTCAGGAACGGGCGGAATCGCGGGTCTGCAACCGATATCATGGCGCGGATCAGGTCTGCCTGCCCCTTGCCGGACAATTCCGCGATACCGTGTTCTGTCACCAGGTAGGACCGAGCGCCTTCGCGCCCGCCGCACATGTCCGGCCCCGTGTAGCACACCGGAGTTCCCTTCGGCATGAACGGGAAGATCGACGATCGCAGTTCGCCCTCCGGCGTCGTGTGGGTCGACTTCATGCACATGTACGAGATGCCGCCCCGTGCCAGGCCGCGCACGATCGCCGCCCCACCGCCAACGCCCGAGTAGTGGTTCTTGTCGCGTGCCGAGGTGTTGACGTGGCCGTTGAAGTCGATCGCCAGCGCGTTGTTGATCCCGATACCATAGAAGAATGCTTCGGCGATTACGACGCGAGAGGACGGTGCCAAAATTATCGACGGGTTGTCGTCGATCCGCTGGTAGAAGTCGCTGTCCTGCGTGCCCAGCGCGAAGGTGCATACAATCTTTCCGTCCAGCATTGTACGCCGCCCGTCGCGTTCCACGATGTGGGAACCCGCGATCTTGCCCGACTCGAACAGGTCGAGCGTGAACGGTTCCAGCATTTCGGTGTAGCAGCGGCCGTTCCAGGACGAGTCCTTCAGTTTTCGCACCGCCAGAACGCCCGTCCCACCGAAGCCGACCTGGAGCGATCGCCCGCGCGTCCGTTCCCCGTGTGCCTCCATGTGGTTGACGACGTGTTCGGCGATCGTCAGTTCGCTTTGCTGCGGCTTGTCGAACCTTCCCGCTGGAATTGCAGGCACGGGGCCGTCGTCCAACACCACATGCAGCCGCCCGGACTCGGCAATCGCTTTGAAACGGTCGATGTGCAAGGTGTTCGGGGCGTCCGGCAGCCCGCGGGTGAACGGATAATTTGCGTTGACATACAGCAGCAGGTCCGCGTCCACTTTGTCCAAGACGCGCTCCAGGGCCTCCCCGTTGCACGCAGCCGACGGGCCGTGGCTCATCTCGCCGTCCGCGTTCGGCGGCGTCATTACGGCCACGAACGTGTCGCCGCGTACCTTGCCGTCGGGATCGAACCCCATCGCGTCGGTCGCGTCGACGAAATGCAGGAACTGCATGTCTGTCAGCCCCAGGCGCGAAGTGTTTCGGCCGATGTATTCGGGATGCATCATACGTGTTACCGGCGTATCCGGGATCACCACGTTCAGCACCGGCGACATGAATCCGGACGTGAACGTGATGTTGCGGCGCTTCAGGCGCTCGTAGTGGCGGATCAGCGCCTCCAGGCTCTCGACCTTGCGGGTTGCCGCATTGATTGCCCGCGCCCAGCCGGCCAGCAGCGACAGACTCAGGCCCTCGGCGACCCCAGGCAGCAGTCCCTTGCTCTTCAGCGCGTTGCCCAGGAACAGCTTGTAAGGCGTCAAAATCAGTGCGCTACGAAACCGGATGTCGTGGAGTTTTTCCTTCCGGATGAAGTCCCAGACGTGCGTGTAGAACGTGACCGGTTCGGACGTGGCAAAGCCTGTCAGGATTTCGGTGTTACTGCGCACCGCTCTGCGCAGGGCCTCGTCGTGTGGCAGGATGCAATCACGAAAGCTCTGCGGCATCTTCGACGTGTCGAGCTGCATGGTCCCTCCCTCGCTGGTATCCCGGTTCCGGCCCGCCGTTCCCGGTGTGCGACATCCGGGCCTTCGTCGGCCGCGATCCGGCGGACCGAATCATGCCAATGATAACGCGCTGCGTCAATTCGCAATCGCGCGTATTCAAGGCGGGTATGGGACGGTGATGGGTTCCATTGCAGCCCAAAATGCCGCGCTTGACTGTTTGTGGCCGAGGGCGGATTCGGTGCATTATCAGGCACTATTAAACGGATCAGGAACCGGAACAGGCGGCTGGTGACGCGTCTCCAGGGGTGCGGGTTCCGATTCGGTGCCTGCGGCGGACCCACGGTCGAAG
>CAZHDQ010000149.1:0-6573 GCA_964531595.1 uncultured Anaeromyxobacteraceae bacterium | reverse complement strand
GCGTCTAACCGCTGTACCACCGACGAGGACTGCGCGATGTATCGTGCCGGAACCATCGACTGCGGAGGCGCCGTGGACAAGGCCACCGCCGTAGAAGTCGAACGACTGACTGAGGAGTACTGGAAGCTCAACTGCCGGCAGACAGTTGCTTGCGCCCCCAGGATTGCCCTCGCGATCTGCGACGACGGTTGGTGCTTCGAGGTCTCGAGGCGGGAGTATGACAAAATCCTGGAGAAACGAAAACTGGCAGAGCCGGCCACCACAAAGCGCCCGCGGCGCTGACATCAGATTCCCGGAATCTTCCACGTCCCCCCTACGTTCGAATCGAGGACTTCATCAGATTGGTGCTCGGCGTCTGCGACGAGTTCGCGATGCGCTGGATCAACTACACGGAGGTCGTTCGGGACGCCCTGTGGGACGTGCTGCAGCGCCAGGTCGGCGTCGGTCGGCGCGTGGCCTCGAACGAGGAGGGCGCGGCATGAAGACAATGTCAGCGGCACACGTCGCTTCGGTGACCAACCTTCACAACCACCACGAGCAGGATCTGGTCCTGGATCTGGTACACGATCCGGTAAGTGCCGACCCGCACCCGGTGGAGGTCTGCGCCTGACAATTTCTCGCAGCCGGGGCCATGCGGGTCATCTGCGAGCCGTTCGATCCTTGCTGTGATGCGGGGCTGGACATCCCTGGGAAGCCGATCGAACGCGCGGTCGAAGGACGGCCAAGGCGTTGGATTCTGGGGGACGGTCGCAAGTTCGCTGATGCCGAGGCAGCCGGCGTACTCAACGTGGAAGAACGCACCGTGCGGCGTTGGCGAAACAAGGGATGGGTCGTTAACGGGCCTGACGGGCACCTGGACGTCCAGGCTACGCTGGCCCGGGTCGTCGCTAGTCGGACAGCACGACGTCCGTGTCGTTCGCGCGGTCCTGCGCGACGAGGTCGAGGCGACGCTCGATAGAATCGCGCGGGCGCCCGACCTCACTGAGAAGGAGGGAGCAGGGTAGGCTGGCTAGAACTGTGCCAGTTCCTCGGAAGTCGTGCCAAGGCGCTCGGCAATGGCAGCGAGCGTGGCACGGCGGGGATGCTTGACCTCTCCCCGCTCGATCCGGGCAGACAGGAAGGCGTCCGCATCTTCGTCAGACCCCTGGGCACGATCCACGGAGAACTCTCGATCTTCAGCGGCGCGAAGAAGGTCCCCGTGAGCCCCACCCGGCCGCGGTCGACCCGGGGATGGACCCAACAACCGCTTCCGTCCCGACCCTTGCAGTTTGCAGGGCTTCGCCTCCACGTCAGAGCTTGACTTGTTGGCTGCACGTCCAGTCGGTGACATATTGAACACGCGAGAAGACCATCGCCCGGAAGAAGGACACATCTTGCAAGGTAGCCCTGGCGTCGCTGCCGAACACGGAGTCGTGCGTACGGAAAACCTTTCCACGCGAGTCTGGCGGCTTGATTCGTGTTCCAACGGCCAAAAAATCGGCATCGTCCGGCATCCTACTGACGGGAATCTGCGCGTCAGCGAAACGCCTAAGCCGCCTTCCCGTTCACCAGCGTCTTGTCGAATGCTTTGAACGACACGTCGATCTTACCGGAGCGGTTGGCAATCACGACGCCCAGGCCGAAGGTCGGGTGGGCGATCACGTCGTTCACCTGAAAGTGGTCCTTCGCAGAGTACTTCCGGGCATTGGCGATGTCCTTGCCCTTCATCCGCTGTTCCCAGGTGGGCCCGGCCTTCTTCTGGGCGGCGACGGCCTTCGCCTTCGCCGGGGACAGCTCGCCGCGGTAGGAATGGTCCGCGCCGCAGGTGTTGCACTTCACCTTCACGACCTTGGCGCCCACCATCGCGATGACGGTGTGCCCGAGGAGCATGTCGCACTTGGTGCAGAAGGCGTCGATGTAGCCGCCGGTCCGGGCCGCGCTCTGAGAATCCATAGATTAAGTCCCTCGCAACGTGAAATCGTCAAAAGAATCTCGCCCGTGGTCGCGGATTCCTAGGGAAACGGATCCGAGATTTCGTCTCCCAAGGCGGTTTTCGAGGGGGGGGGTACTTCGCGAATCAGAGTCGAAAAACGATAAGAATCCGAATAGTCCCGGGTGGAGGTGGGGGGAATCGAACCCCCGACCTCTTGAATGCCATTCAAGCGCTCTCCCAACTGAGCTACACCCCCGGGTAAGGGGCTTCAAAGCGGTGGGATGCTACCCGCGAGAACCGGCTGTTGTCAACCTCAATTCAGCGCGGTACTCTGCCAACCGACTTTTGCGGCCTCGGAGGCCTCCGGTGACCCCATCCCAGACCCGACCGAACCGCCTGTTGATTACTGCCCTGGCCTTGGTCGCCTTGGCCGCGCTGGCAACATTCGCCGCCTGCGACCAGCCGGAAACGTCCTGCAACGGCGAACCAGCCTATTGTGACGGCACGAACACCCGACACTTCTGCACGCCCGACGCAGCCCGCTGGGAAACCGAAGCGTGCGGTGACCAAGCGCTGTGCCGCCCCGAAGGCTGCATGCCGATCGTGTGCTCCCTGGGCCAGACCGAGTGCTCGGAGGACAGCACCAGCCTGAGGACGTGCGCCGAGTCTGGCCTGGCCTGGAAAGAAACCCTGTGCCCCAGCCGCGGCGTGTGCTTGGATACCCGATGCCACAACCGGGCCTGCGAAATGGGCGAGCACCGGTGCGCCGACGGCCACCGGAAGGTGCTGGGCTGCGCGGAAAACGGGACTGCCTGGGAAACCCTGGAAACCTGCGGCGCGGGCCAAGCCTGCGACGAGGCCACCTGCCAACCGGTAGTGTGCGAACCGGGATCGGCCCGTTGCGAAACCGACCTGCGACTGCTGGAATGCAGGCCGTCTGGAACCGCCTGGGATGTCAAAGATTGCACCGGTAATCAGGTGTGCGCCCGCGATGCATGCCGCTCGGTCGTCTGCACGCCCGGGGTGACCCGCTGCCCATCAAATTTTCGCACCGTCGAGCAATGCGACGCGTCTGGCGCCGGCTGGGACGTGTCTGAAACGTGTGACGAAGCGGACGCCTGTACCACGGAAGGCTGCCGGCCCCGCGTTTGCATGCCCGGCCAGTGGTCGTGCGCCGCGACCCCCGACGTCCGGGAGCGATGCGCAGCCTCGGGAACATCGTGGGACTTGGTGTCGGCCTGCCCCGGCGGCACGGCTTGCCGCGACGGTGCCTGTGCCACGCGCATCTGTGAACCGAATCGAGCGTTTTGCAGCGCTGACGCGGCAGTCGTCCGCCAGTGTGACGAATCGGGAACTCTGGTCGTTTCAGAAACCGCGTGCCCCAAAACCCACTCGTGCCAGAAAGGCGAATGCGTTGTCGCGACGGCCCCGGTCGGCGAGGTTTTCATGCTGGATAGCGCCCAGGGCGACTTGGCCCTGACGCCCGGACATTACGCGGCAGCCGTGTTCGACCTGTCGCAAACCAGCGGTTTGATCACGTTCCCGCTGTTGCTGTCGGGTGACGTGGCCGGTCCGGAGTCCGCCCCGATTTACGCGCGGTCGGCAGCCGTTCCACCTGCGAGAGACCTGCCGCACAGCCCCCTACGCCCCATCCCCAAAATCCCGACCGACCGACCTCCCCGAGCACTTTCGGCCGATCCATGGAGCAGCCAGGCTGCACCTGTACTGGGCGACCGGAGAACCTTCCACGTTGACGACGGCAGCGGTTGGCGGCTGCAGGAATTGGACGCGGAACTGCGTTACCAGGGGCGGCTGACCAACTTCTGGGAGGACATCGCTGCCACTACCCGGGCCACGCGGATGTCCGACACCACCCTGGCACAGATGTCCCAAATGCTGGACGCTGGCATCGTCGGAAGGCTGCTCGACCTGTTCGGCGAACCGACCGACGTGGATGGCAACGGTCGCATCGATATCTTCTTTACGCCCTACCTGCCCAACGATTCTGCGGCGGCCTTCGTGTGGCCGGTGACGCTATTCCCACCGGGGACATGGTACCAAGGGTACGACCACGGCGAGATCGTTTACTCAATGGCCCCGTCGGCCTGGTACCCGCCCGATACGGTCGTAGCCATCCTGGCCCACGAAATCACTCACCTGATCGCTATCGGGCGCCGCATTGAGCCGTGGTTGGACAAGCCGGACACCATGCCAGAATGCCGTGCAAATTCAGAGTCTTACGTCGAGGAAGGCTTGGCGGAACTGGGGGCGGCGCACAGCGGTTTGGAATTGCTGGGATCGGCTTGGTCGGCCCTGATGAACCCGGGTGCCTGGCGACTGAACGCGTTCATCCGGACATCGTACTACGACAACTCTACCGCGAACCAAGTCCACTACGGCCTGGGTGCGGTGTTGATCGGATTCTTGATGCATCAGGCAGGCGGAATCGAGGTTGTCGGGCAGGGTGAAATTTTGGACCTAGGTGGGGTCAGCCAACTGAATGCAATCATCACCGGCCCCTGCGGTCGGGAGAGACTGAACCTTCCCGATGTGCTTGAGCCGTCAATATTTCCCGATTGGTATCGGAACTTCATGGGAGCAATGCTGATGACGACGCTGACCGGTCGGGGCATGCTCGGGGATGAGACCGTCCCTCAACGCTACACTTATTCCTCTGCGCAGCCAGACAAATGGTTCGGCGGATTTTCCGGGATTCCGCTGTACCGGACCGCACAGCAAGGAATCCTACGCCGCGCCTCATGGGTGGAACGCCCGACCTACCTGGACCGGGGCGGGGCCTCGTTCGTGTCAATCATTGTCGGTGATTCGGGTGCATCAGCTCGGGTTGACGCCGATTCCTCCGAAGTCCTGATGGTGCGCTACCTGCCTTAAGAGCGGCAGATAGCAGGAACGGCAACGAGTACTGCCCCTTTTTAAACCCGAATCGACGACAATCCACCGCGGCGCGCGTGGCTGTAGCGCGGCGCGTGGAGTTGCACTATGGAAAACCTGCACATGTCCGGCGAGTCATACTCGATCATCTGCGCCCTGATGTGGGCGATCGGGGTGATCCTGTTTCGCAAGAGTGGCGACTTCCTGCCCCCGGTGGCCCTGAACCTGTTCAAGGGAGCGGTCGGCCTTGCGCTTGCCCTGATCACGATGGCTTTGCTGGGAGTGCCTTTCTTCCCGATCGATGCCACCGTCTCGGACTGGGCCATACTGGCGGTCAGTGGCGTCATCGGCATCGGCATTGCGGACAGCCTGTTTTTCGTCAGTTTGAACCGGTTGGGAGCGGGCCGCGTCGCGATCGTGGACTGCCTGTACAGCCCGTTCGTCGTTCTTTCTTCATGGTTCTACCTGAACGAACCGCTGGGCATCCCGCTGCTGGCCGCCATCGCCATAATGGGTCTCGCCATCTTTGTGGGGACATGGAACCCGAACCCGGCGCAGCGCACTCTGCCCAAGGACATGCATGCCGGCGTGCTCATCGGCGTTTTGGCGACTTTCCTGATGGCGGCCAGCATTGTCGCGGTCAAACCGATCCTGAACCGCAGCGATGTGTGGTGGGCGATGTCGGTGCGGTTGGGCGCAGGCGTGGCATTCCTGGCCGTCCAGGGCAGCCTGCCTCGCCACAGGGCATCGATACTGGCGGCGTTTCGACCATCGCGGCATTGGCGCGTGACCCTGCCCGCAGCCTTCATCGGGACCTACCTGTCCATCTTCTTCTGGACGATGGGGATGAAGTACACGTTCACGACGGTCGCCAGCGTGCTGAACCAGTTGTCCAACCTGATGATCCCGGTACTGGCCTGGCTGTTCCTGCGCGAACGCCTGGGACCGCGACAGTGGATCGCGATCGCTATGGGGGTGGCGGCCAGCGCGCTGGCCGTGATGTAGGACCACGAGCCCGTGGCAGTGTCGGTCGCCGGCGCCCAGCAGAATCAACCGTCTGCCGCTAACGGACCCGAGTGAGGCAGGAGCCGGCGCGGGGATTATGGCACCGTATCAGAAGACACCGTGTCAGGCGCCGTGTCAGGCGCCGTATCAGAAGGCACCGTATCAGAAGACTGCGTGTCCGCAGGCACCGTTGACCAGTCGGCCGAATCCCGCGTATCCTTTGGCCCGGCGACTCGTCTGATACCAAGGGGTTTGTGAATGAAGAAATTGCTGTGGTTGGTAGTCTTGGGCCTGCTTGCATTCATCGGCATCGGGATCGCGAACATCCTCAACGGACCGCCTACCGGAACGGCCCTGACCCGGAACGCGGCACAGGACCCCGAGTTTCTGAAGGTCGCGCTGATGTTGGAGCGCGGGTGCGCCAACTGCCACTCGACCGAGACGAAGATGCCGTTCTACACCGCCATCCCTGGCGCAGGCCACCTGGTCCGACACGACATCGAGGTGGGTCGGACGTATTTCGACACCACGAAGGAACTGGATGGTGCCGATGGCGCGCCGGTTTCCGAGGTTGCGCTGGCCAAGACCGAGTGGGTTATTGATGCAGGCACCATGCCCCCGTTGCAGTACGTCGCGTTGCACTGGGACGCGATGCCCACCAGCGAAGAAAAGCGCCTCCTGACGGATTGGATCCATCAGGTGCGCCAGGAGCGTTTCGCGCACGAAGGATTGGAAGCCGGCACGCCGCTGGCCACGGCTGTCGT
>CAZHDQ010000148.1:0-6608 GCA_964531595.1 uncultured Anaeromyxobacteraceae bacterium | reverse complement strand
TGTCCCAACTGGCGCGACCGGTCGGGCCGGTCTTGGCGGCAGTTTACAACCAGGATGCGTTGCCCAATATCTGCGAAGCGCTCGCCGATCCGCGCCCAGATGATCCGATACGAGTCCGGATCGTTTGCTGCAAACGCGTTGACCCAGAGGATCCGGCGCCCGTGAAAGTCCAGCCGCGCCAGTCGCAGCGCACCGATGTCCGGCGTAGCGCGCTGCATGCCTGCAACGGCGGTCGCGCGATCCACGCCCAACAGGGCCGCGACCCGGACAGACAATGCGATATTTTCGGGATGCTCCAGGTACGAAAACCCGTCCAGTTCGTCGAGGGTCACGGCAGCCAAATCGGACTCGTCGACGACCTCGAACCGCGTCTTCAGGTCCACGCAGGCCTGCCGCAGCACCAAGTTCTGCACCCGCTCGGCCGTGACGAACACCGCTCGCTCGGGCACGGTGCCGGCCAATGCCCGCTCGACGTCGGCGACCGTCGGCCCCATGACGTCCAGGTGATCGGCGCGGACGTTCGTGCAAACCCCAATCGTCGATCGGACCATCTTGTGTTCGCTGATCCACTGGGTATAGGGCTGCAACGCCATGCACTCGACCACGGCCGCGTCCAGTTCGAAGCGCCGCGTCCAGCGCATCACCTTCATCTGTTCCTTGATATTGGGCTGACCCAGGCGCCTGATCAGGACTTCGGATCCATCCGGGAAGATGAAGCGAGGGCTGGACCCGGTCGTCTTGGCGATTGTGCGCAGACCGCCCGCCCGCAAGGCCGCCGCGATAAGTCGCGTGACCGACGATTTGCCACGGGTGCCGTTGACGTAGATACGGTGAGGTATCCGGCTCTGGAACCGGCGGTTCAAAACGGTCTCAAGGGCCAGGGAGAACGCGATCACGACCGTTAGGATTCCGAGGATCCACATGACGCCCGCTCCCTTTCCGTCGTCTACCCGACGGATCGTCGGTATCGAGTGCGCGGATCCTACTGCCGACGCGATGCGGCTTCAAGCAGCGGACTGCCCAGAATCCAACACCTTGGCCGGGATTTCAGACTATGGCGCAAACGCGTTGGCAGCCGGAACGACGGTCAGTCGAAGCGACGTCCGGTCCTGCTTCAGATCCAGTTCGACCGCCATGCCCGCAACCGTGACAACTGCCCCGTTAGGTGACGTCGCGACAGCCGGGTGCCGCATCGCGAAACGGAGCGAATCATTCGGCTTCGACGGCGGGGACTGCGACAGCAGGGTCGCAAACTGCCAGGAGCCACTTCCCCTGCGGTAGCCGTATCGAATGGATCCGGTGTCATCGAACCACGGGTCACCCTCGCCATGTGCGAGGTACGCCCGATCCAGAAATACGACGTGCAGTCCGCCTTCGGAATCGACCGTCGGTCGTGGGTCGTATCCGGTGATTAGTTTCTGCCCACCAAAGGCGCCCGACCGGTCCAGGATAAGCTCCTGAGTCCAAACGCCTTTCGCGGACCGGGACGCCCAGTGCAGGCTGGACCCGATCAGGTCACCGGCCTCGCTGCGGGTCTCGACTGTGAATGCCACGACCGGCGTATCGTAGGATGCCAGGGCGATCCCGGCAGTCGGTACCGTCGCGCCGTCCCCTGGCGTCCAGATCATTTCGGGGTCCTTCCACGGGTCGTCGTCATTGAACCAACGGTACGCGAGGGCGCCCTCTGGGGTTCGGTACAACACGTGGACCCCCGGGCGGCTATCCGACTGATCCGCCTTCTTTCGCCCGAACGCGAAGCCCAGCCATTCGGCAGGCGGCGGGCCGTCCCCGGTGATCACCACGGCGCCCCAGGTCGCCCCCCCGCGCCATGCGTGAACCAACCGTCGCTTGCTGTCAGGCATCAGCGCAGTGAAGATCAGGTGTGGGGCCCTGTCTCGATCAATCCCCAGCACATGGTGTGACAGGCTCTGCGGCGATCCTTGAAGGGCCAGCGGCAACGCGGGCACCATGTCCACGGTCGCGGCCCGGCTCGGCCACGGCGTTTCCAAGTCTCCCGTATCCCGGATCCACTCGCGGTACCCGCCATCGGCCGCCTGGATCACCCTCGTCATGCATGCTTCGTCGAAGTACAGGCCCCAACCGAACTGGATCGGGATCTCGGCCGGCTCGCGCGCGTCCAATGTCTCGCGAACCAGTTGGCCACCGTCACCGATCGTCGCGTAAGTCAGCGCCGACTCCAACAGACCACCATCCCTGGGGATAACATCCCGAAACACAAGCCCCCAGCCCCCGCAGGGGGACACACCCAGATAGGGCAGATCGTTGCTATCCCAGGATGCGAGGGATTCCGGATTGGCACCGGATGGCGCCACCTGTTCGTCCGCGACGATGGGCTCGCCGGGCACAATCTTTGGAGGGCCTGGATCGGTCACGGGCACATCATTCACCAACCCGTCGTCGGTCGCGCCCGGATCGGGCTCCCCCTCATCCTGCAGCCCCGGGTCTGGCGGCCAACCGAGGTCGAACGGTACGTCGCCTCCCGCATCGGCAACAATTTCTGTATCGCCAGCGCACGCAGCGGTACCCAGCATAAGTAGGCCGGCGACAACCATTGACGGCCCCGGGACCCAGATGAAAGAAAGAAACTGGTTGCGCATGGCAGGCCACCTATAACAATCCCGGATAGACTAGCAGAAACCCACGCGCACGCAGAGTCCCTGCCCCGCGGATACACAACTGACTCAAGCGTCACTTTGGACCTTGACGGGCATGTCCGGACGGGCGATAGTTTGCCCCTGCCCCGGTGGGTCCGGGGCTTTGCAACCCGAGGCCACCGTGTCCCGCCATCGCAGCAAGGAAGACCGCATCCAGGAAATCCTCCAGGCCGCCCTCGAGGAGATCGAGGCCCGAGGAGTGGCCGGCCTGACCATGGAGGGCGTCGCGGCACGGACGACGCTGAGCAAGGGTGGGGTTTACCGGTACTTCCCGGGCAGGGAGGCCTTGGTCCTGGCGTTATTCGAGGATTCCGCGCGCCGCGAGATCGACTTCGACCTTGACGCGGTGATCGCGTGGGGCTTGCCGTTGCGCGACACGCTGATCGGCTTGTTGGTCCGCGAGCGAAGCGACGGCGCCCACCAGCGCAGTCGGCGGGTCTGGCTTCAATTGCTGCCTGAATCACTGCATAAGGAATCCTTCCGCATCGCGAAGGCCCGCATGGAGGCGACCTACACCGCGAAATATCGGGCGATGGTCCTGGCCCTGGTGACACGCGATGGCCTTAGGCTGCGACCGGGTTTCGAACACCCCTTGGACTTCGCTATCCAGATGGGTTCGACGTTGAAAGAAGGGCTGACCTATCGCTTGCTGACCGGTCTATCGCCCGAGGAGGCCGACGCACAGTTCCTGCGATTCATGGACATGAGCCTGGGCGCGATCCTGGAGGAGCACGATGCAACCGCGTGATCGGCGACCGCCTGGAACTACGGCGGTCGCGTGCCGGATTTTGGTTTCGTCCGTGGCACTGTCCTTGGCCCTGGTCGCTGGGTGCCGCGGCGACGACGGTGCCGAAGGCCGAAGCAAAACCCCCGCAATCCGCGTGGCGACCTGGACGGTCCAGCCCAGTACCGCCAAGGTTGAGCGACGCTACTCGGGATATGCGCACCCGTGGGAAGCCCACGGTGTGGGTTTCCTGGTCGGTGGGCGCGTGACGCGTATCCTGGTGTCCGCTGGTGACACAGTGACGAAGGGCCAAATGCTGGCGACCCTGGCGCCCGAGGACTACGCGCTGATGAAGCGCCTGGCCGACGTCCAGGTCGAGGCCATCCGACCGAACTTCGAGCGGATCGACGGACTGGTCGCCGACAAGGCGCTGCCGCAGGCGACTTTGGACGAGGTCAACGGGCGCTACGAGGCCGCGCTGACCCAACGCAAGCAGGCCGGGCGGCAACTGGAATACACGCGGCTACGGGCGCCGTGCGACGGTGTCGTCATGGAACGCCAGACCGCCGAAGGTCAGGTGATCGGCCCCGGCATGCCGGCAGTGATCGTGCTGGACCTGTCACGCATCAAGGCGAAATTCGGCGTGCCCCAGCAGGATCTGGGTCTATTCGGATTGGGCCAGCCGGTCACTCTGAAATTTCCCGGGGTCGAAGGAGAGCGCGCAGGGACCGTACACCACGTCGCGTTCGTGCCGGACGGAAAGACTCGAACTTACGAGGTCGTTATCGCCGTGGACAACGCCGATGGCGCTTTACGAGCCGGGATGCTTGCGCACCTCAAGGTGACCGCCCGCGAGGCAACCGGGGTCTTCGCGCCGCTGCGGGCGGTGAGGACCAATGCCAACCGCGAGCCCATTGTGTACCTATATGACGACCAGACCTCACTGGTCGTCGAGCGACGGGTCGAGAAGGGCGAATTGTTCGGGACCGATCTGCAAATACTTTCCGGGTTGGCCGAGGGCGACGTCGTAATCGTCGAGGGACAGGGTTTCGTGTCCCCAGGAGACGAGGTGCAACCGCGATGAACCTGGCCGCCTTTTCGCTGCGTAACAAGCCGCTGCTGTGGCTGGTGGTCCTGGCGCTGGTCGGCTGGGGCATCTACAACTACAACACAATCAGCCGCCGCGAGGACCCCGAGATCAAGATTTCGATGGCCCTCGTCATCACGATCTGGCCGGGCAAAGGCGCCGAGGATGTCGAGCGCCTGGTCACACGCAAGCTTGAGGACGAGATCGAGAAGATGGGTTCCCTGAAGGAACTCAAGTCCACGACGCGCGAGAACGTGTCGCTGATCTTCGTCGACGTTGACTTCACCGCCGATGCGGACCTGGAGTGGCAGAAACTGCGCAACCGCCTAGCCGAGGCGCACAAGAACCTACCTGACGGCGTTATCGGCCCGATGGTCATGGACGACTTCGGGGACGTGACCGCGATGGTCTGGGCCCTGCGATCCAAGACCGCATCGCCGCGCGAACTGAAGTACTGGGCTCAGCGGCTGAAGACCGAACTACGCACGCTGCCCACCGTCGGCAAGATCAATCTCCTGGGGGAGCAGGAGGAGGTGATCTACATCGAGGGGCCGATGGACAGCTTCACGATGTACCACTTCTCGCCGTTGACGGCGTCGCGCATCCTGGACGCGATCAACGTCAACCTGCCCGCCGGGTACCTGCGCACGCCTGAACGCAACTTGCGTCTGGACACGACCGGGTCGTTCAGTCTGCTCGACGAGATCCGCAACGCGGTCCTGGACGTATCGACCGAAACGGGCACGCCGCTCAAGGTCCGCGACGTGTTTTCGGTGCGCCAGGCCTACAAGGAACCTCCGAACTCGCTGATGCTGACTAAAGGCGACCCCTCGATCGGCCTGGATCTTCGGATGCAGCGAGGCGCGAACGTCGTCGAGATGGGGCGCCAGGTCAAGACCGCGGTCGAGGCATTCCGCACCCAGATACCGTCGCACATCGAACTGGAGTTGCTGCACGACCAGCCCCGCGAAGTGGACGAGTTCATCGGCACATTCATGACCAACCTTCTCGAGGGCTTGCTGATCGTCATCGTCGTAATGTTTTTGATGATGGGCATTCGGCCGACCCTGATCGTGGCAGTCAGCCTGCCGCTGTCGATCATTGCAACATTGGCGCTGATGCCGACCTTCGACATCATGCTGGAACAGATATCGGTCGCGGCATTCATCATCGCTCTGGGCATGTTGGTCGACAACGCGATCATTGTCGTCGACAACGTCGCGGCCCACCTGGAACGCGGGGAATCCCCCACCGAGGCGGCCTGCAAGGGGACCCAGGAACTGGTGTTTCCGATCCTGACCGGCACCCTGGCAACCGTGATCGCGTTCCTGCCGCTGCGCCTGCTCAACGACGAGATCGGCGCCTACGTCCGGTCGCTGCCACTGGTGATCACGATCTCGATGCTGGCGAGTTTCGTCCTGGCCGTCACGGTAACGCCGGTGTTGGCCGCCCAGTTCCAGCGACGCCCCAAGTCGAGGATCAAGGAGGGTCCTGGCCCCATCGCCCGCGCGTATGCCGCCGCCCTGCGTGGAGGGCTGCGCCTGCGCTACCTCGTCGTTGCAATCAGCCTGGCGGCACTCGCCGGCGCGATCGCATTGGTGCCTTCGGTGGGCCTGTCGTTTTTCCCCGAGGTCGACCGCGACCAGTTCACGTTGGACATCTGGCTGCCCGAGGGCGCCGGGATCGACCGGACGCGCGCCGTAGTGGACGAGGTCGAGGCGATCCTCAAGGAACAGCCCGAAATCAAGGACTACGCCGCCTACCTCGGCGAGGGCGGGCCGCGCTTCCACATCACGGTCGTGCCGCAGTTCAACACGCTGAACTACGCGCGTTTCATGATCGGCACCCACGACAAAAACGGGACTCGTGCGCTGGCGACCCGCCTGAACGATCAGATCCGAGACCGGGTCGCGGGCGCCCGGGTCCAGGCCAAGGCGATCTTGCTGGGCATCCCGGTCGTAGCGCCGATCGCCATCCAGGTCCGGGGCCCCGACATCGACACAATGCGTCGGATTTCGCTGGAAATACAGCAAGTTTTACGCGACACACCGGGAAGCGACATGATCCGCGACGACCTCGGCCAGGAGGTCCAGAGCCTGCGAGTCGACATCGACACGGAAGC
>CAZHDQ010000147.1:0-6631 GCA_964531595.1 uncultured Anaeromyxobacteraceae bacterium | reverse complement strand
GAGCAGGTCCGCGGTTACTACCTGGGCACGGACATGGAGTCCGACGCGTTCGGGATCGCTTCGACCATTCCGAACATGCTGCGGCGCCTGTTCGCCGAGGGGGCCATGACCGCCGCGTTTGTGCCGGTCTTTACAGGGCTGAACGACGACGGCGACCGCGAGCGACTGTCTCGTTTCTTTTCGGGGTTCATGACGCTGTTCATCCTGTTGATGATTGGCGTCACCTTGTTGGGCGTGCTGTTGTCCGGGCCTATTGTTCGTGCGCTGGCGGGCGGCTTTGCTGGGGTACCAGGCAAGATCGAACTGACCATCGATCTGACACGGGTCATGTTCCCGTATCTGTTTCTGGTGTCGGTCGCAGCGATCATCCAGGCGACGTTGAACAGTTTCCGAATCTTCGGGCCGTCCGCCTTCACTCCGGTGCTGTTGAACGTAATCAACATCGCGATGGTCGTATTATTTTGGCGGCACTTTCCGAATCCGGCGTGGGCGCTGGCGGTCGGTTTCCTGGTCGGCGGCGTTGTCCAGATGGCGTTCCAGATCCCGTATCTTCGTGGAAAGGGAATGCGGTTTCGCCCGATGCTGTCTGGCTGGCGTGATCCGGCGGTCCGTGAGGTCGGGCGAATCTTCCTGCCCGGCATCTTTTCGGCGGGCATCTACACAATCAATGTGACCGTGTCGCAGGTGATCGCCACCAGGCTGGCGCCCGGTTCCGTGTCGGCGCTCCAGTATTCCCTGCGGCTTCAGGAACTGGTGTTGGGGGTGTTCGCCGTGTCGGTGGCCACGGTGATCCTTCCAACGATGTCGCAGCAGGCCCACCGGAAGGATTTCGTAGGACTCAAGGAATCGCTCCGGTTCTCGATTGCGTTGCTGGCGTTCATCACGATTCCGGCGAGTATCGGCTTGATGATGCTTGGCGAGCCCTTGGTCCGGCTGCTGTTTCAGTTCGGGCGGTTCGATGCCGAATCGACCAGCATGACGACGTTTGCGTTGTACTTCCACGCCTCGGGCATCTTCTTCATTGCGATGCAGCGCAACGTCGTCCAGGTTTTCTATTCTCTCAAGGACCTGTTGACGCCGACGATCGTCGCAGCGTTCGTGATGGTCCTGCACGCAGGTCTTTGCTGGGTGTTCGCGAAGCCGGCCGGCCTGGAATTGGGGGGCATAGCGCTGGCGGGTTCGGTGTCCGCCGCAGTTAATGCGGGGGTGCTCTACCTGCTGCTCCGGCGGCGCCTGGGTCTGCTGCACACGCGTCGGTTGGTGGGGTCGCTGGCTCGGACGACTATCGCGACGGTGGCGATGGGCCTGGTACTGGTGGTGCCGCTGACCACCGAAATTTTCCAGGGGACATCTCGGCCTTATCTGGCTGGCACTTTAGTGGCATCTGCGGTCGTCGCAGGCGCAGTCTACATCGTGGTGGCACGCGCCGTGCGATCCGAAGAACTATCCGAGTTCACGCGGCTGGTCGGTACCCGCTTCCGGCGCAAACGGACCGGGCGGTAGTGCCCTGACACGAAGTCCACCATCGTTTTCAGAAGCCCTCATCGCCCGTGGGTTCGTTCCGTCAACCCCGAATCCCCGTGATCTTCCAGGGACTGAATGCGACTCCTTGACCGCGCACCATAAATACCTATTATTCCCTTCGTTACCCGAGGAGGTAATTCTTGGTGATAGTGTTTTTTGTACTTGCGATTTTGCTACTTCCGGTTCCCGCGCTCGCGTTTGGTCCGTTCGCCCATGTCGATATGGGCCTACAGATTCTGCTGAATGCATCCATCGTCGGTACGGCCTTGGGTAGCGTGCTCAGCAAGCACCGCGGGGCATTTCTGCGGGGTACCGTCGATCCGGACCGCGTCCTGGCCAAGAACCTGGCGCCCTACGAACGCCATACCCACAACTGGGATCGGGTGCTCGGGCTGGTCGAAAACGCCAGCGGTGACGAAGAGCGTGCGGCGTTTTTGGGTCAGGTCTGCCACTTGGCCGCCGACGCGGTCGCGCACAACTTTTTTGTGCCGGCCAAGATGACCGAATCCTTCCGCTTCCGAATGGCGCGCCACGCCTATTGGGAAATGCGCTTCGATTCCCGCGTCCGCCAGCGTGGGGGTGTACTGCTTGGGAGTTCGCTGGGGTGGAACCTCCCTGAACACGAGCGGTTTCTGGAAGGGGTGCTGGAGCCTACTATGTTTGGTCGCGGGTTCAACGTCAAGGTGACGGGGATGGCGCTGGACTGGCAGCAGCAGCGCCTGTTCGACCAAGCCGGCGCGTGGTGGGACCGATCGTCGCGGACGGAATTGACTGACGGCGACTTCGACGACGTGCGTCGCCTGGCGATTGCGGCCCAGGTTCAAGCGTTGACGAACTTGGGAACTGGCGCGATTTTCAAGTTGGATCCCCGCGGGCTGGATCCTATTCGGCATAGCGTGTTGCTGCGCCGCGAACTGCGCGAGCTGCGGCGGGACCTGTCATGGGCCACGATCTACCGTCGCGTCGACGAATCGCGGGACGCATTCCGCGGTCTGGTATCCTCGGCGGTGTCCTCCTAAGTTCCGCCGAGGAGGTGCTGTTGACGGCCGTCCTGTTCACGCCTGTCCCCGAATCACTGGCTTGGTCTTCGCTGGGTTTCTGCGCCGCGCGTGATGGCTTGGCTCCTTGTGAGATAGCTACCCTCCCTAACGACCTGTCGAAACCAGCGCGTTCCATCGAGACTGGGCGCAGCCTTTCCGATTTCGACGTTGTCTTTGTGAGCATCGCCTGGGAACTGGAAATTCCCGTCCTGGCGCGTGCGCTTTCGGTCGCCGGCATCGCGCCGGATCGGGAGGGGCGCCCTTTGCACCACCCTCTGGTGGTCGCGGGTGGTCCGCTGACCCGATCGAATCCTGACCTGCTTGCTGCTTGTGCCGATGCGGTCTTCGTTGGGGAGGCGGATACGTCGTTTCGGGCCATTGCCCTGGCGTTGTCCGGTGCGCAGGGGCGGGGCGACGCCTTGTCACGGCTGGCGGCGATTCCAGGATGCTGGGTGCCGCAGGTCCACGGGATCGATCGGGAAGCGCCGGTGCCCGTTTTTGCGCCGCTTGGCGATGTCCCGCTGCACTCGCCGCACCACTTACCGCCTAACCGGTTTGGAGGCGCATTCCTGGTCGAGGTGGGCCGTGGTTGCCCGCGTTCCTGTGGCTTTTGCGTTGCGCGCACAGGCAGCGCACCGGCGCGCTTCGCCCCAGCCGACCGCATCCTGGGCGCGGTACCCATCGGTGTGGGCCGCGTCGGCCTGCTAGGGGCGGCTGTGTCAGATCACCCGCATCTGCTTAGGATCGTTGAAGACCTGGTGGCCAGGGAAATCGAGGTCACGCTCGGGTCCATCCGAGCCGATCGCGCCACCCCGCTTCTGGTTGGTTTACTGGCACGCTCTGGACTGCGTACGTTGACCATCGCCGCAGACGGGGCGTCCGAGGCGTTGCGTACATCCATCCGAAAGGACATATCTGCGTCTGATTTGCTGGCGGCGGCGGACGCCGCACGGGGGGCCGGCCTGCATCGGCTGCGTCTGTACGCGATGGTCGGGTTGCCCGGCGAGCGTGACGAGGACCTTTCTGAGTTCTGCGACCTGATTGAAACGCTGTCTAGCGGCCTGCGAGTCGCTGTGTCGGTGTCGCCGTTTGTTCCGAAGCGTTTTACACCGCTGGCGGATGCGCCATTCCTGCCGGTTCGCGAGCACAAGCGACGATTGGCTCTGCTGCGTAGGCGGATCGGCCGTTTGGTGCAGTTACGGACATCGTCTCCCCGGGAGGCTGAACTGGAATACAGGCTGTCTCACCTGCGTGGCGCCGAGGCGCGTGCAGCGGTAATCGGATTTGCCAGTGGCGCGCAAGTACCGGAATGGTCACCTGAATCGGAATGGTAGCCAGATCGTGTCCTGCACGGGGATTAGCGCAGGTTGACTCGTTCCAGGCGTTCCTCGTCCAGCCCGAAATAGTGGCCGACCTCGTGCTGGAGCGTGACCTCAATCTCTTCCAGTAGTTCGTCCCGCGTGCGGCACATTCGTTCGATGTTTCGCTGGAATATGTGGATCTTCGGCGGCGGTTGCGGGACGGCGTCCATAAGCGTTTCTTCGGTGGACATCTGACCGTCGAAAAGGCCCAACAGCAGCGGTTGCCAGGAACCATCGACCGTCAACGACGGGTCGGGCATGTCGCTGACGAACACCTGCACGCCAAGCATTCTGTCCCGGAATTCCTGGGGCAACCGCTGGATCGCCTGGGTTACGACACGGTCGAATTCGCGCCGAGTCATCCTGATCGGTACGGAAAAGCCTTCCGAGTCCAGGCGGTGGGCAATTCGGTATTCCTCTTCAGCCTTCTTGAAACGCCGATCGATGTCCAGCAGGATCCCCTTGACGAAATGCGCCTCGGGGTTATCGACATCCAACTCGATGGCCCGCTCGACGTCGGACCATGCCTCCTCGGTCTGGCCGAGTTCGGCCAGGCAATTGGCACGCGCCGTATAGCCGTCCGACCATTCTGGGTCGATCTCGACCGCCCGGTCGTAAAGTTCCAGGGCGTATTCCAGGTCGCCTTGGTGCATCCAGATATCGGCCATAAGTGCAGGAATCTCGGGCGCGTCGGGGAATTCGCCCTCGAGGCGAGTCAGCAGCACCCAGGCCTGATCCAGGTCGCCGGTGGCCACCATTTCGTAGGCCGAGTCCAGCATGGGTTCCAGAGCATTCACGAATTCCGCCATCAGTCATCCACCATTTCGTTCCTGTAATCCCTTGGACCACGCGCATCGTCCAGTGGCCCTAGTACCATGGATATCGCCTCTGCCGCCTGTGCGACGTCGGCCGCTTCGCAGTACACGCGCATGACCCGCTTTCGACGTGCTTGACGCACGTATAGGTCGCTGTACTGCTCAACGGGTATCACCGACCGCCGTGCGCCGGGTCGCCCGAAGCGTACCAGTAGCGGCGCCTCGTTCGCGTTCCCGGGGCGTCCGCCCGAAAAGTAGTGCGAAAAATCGACGCCGGAGTCCACCCATTCGCAAGAAGCCGGCATCGCGTCGTGGACCTGATCTCGGATACCGTCGAGGACGGCCGCGTCGTCGTCCCAACCCTCGACTGCCAGTTGCAGCGGTTCCCGAGCCAGGACACGTCGTGACCACGGGTCGTTACCTGCCCGAAGATGGGCCAACAGCCATTCATCGTCGCAGTTGCAAAAGGCGACGGGGTCGACTGGTAAGCGAAGGTCCCTGCCTGGCCCCTCCAGGTACCTTGCCAGCATCCTATGGAGGAGCAACGTCTTGTGGTGGGCGTAAACCATCAGGAACATGTGGTAGCGCGACAGCAGGAAGTCCTCGAATGCGAAGATCGCGGCGGAGTCGAGGGCCAGGCACATCGCGTCGTCTACCCGGTGCGCGCCAACGTGCGACAGCAGCCAGTCCTTTTCGAACCGGCCGTAGGTCACACCTGTGAAGTACGAATCGCGCAGGAGGTAGTCCATCCGGTCGACATCCAATTCGCCGGCGATCAATTGCCGAAGCAAGGGCAGCACCGTCGTCCCACCTGCATGGAAGGAATCGTCACCCGGCGCGCCCAGCACCGCCGCCACGTTTTCGGGCAGGAGGCCCAGAGGAGCGAAGGCGGCCCGGATCACATCTGCCAAATCGCTGTTCAAGATCAGCGATCGTGTCATTTCCTCGTGGGTCGCCGGCCCATCTGGCCGGCCGTCCAGGGGAACTTGCAGGTCGCGCCGTAGCGGGAGCATTGCCTCGCCAGAATGGGATAGCGGCGGGTGTCCCAGGTCGTGGAGCAGGGCGGCCAGCCGCAGCGCAGCGCGGGCACGGGCGATGTCGTGCGGCGGGACGTGGGCCAGATCTCGTGCCACCGCATCGAACGCCAGACCCGCCAAGTGCATGGTGCCCAGCGAGTGCAGAAAACGGGTGTGGGTTGCGCCGGGGAACGTGGACTCCGAGAAACCCAACTGGCGGATGCGGCGGAGTCGCTGCACCAGTGGATGGTCGATCACGCGCCTTTCGGCCGGAGTGACCTCGATGGGCCCGTGGATCGGGTCCCGGATCTCCATGGAATTCCTTTCCCGACGGCTATGCGCCGGTCCGCTCGAAGGTGGTGCGCCCACGCCAAAGGGTCATCACGGGCCGTCCGACGAGTTGGGTGCCCAGGAACGGGGTGTTGCGGCCCCGGGATGCTAACGCCGCTGGATCCACTATCCAGGCGGTCGACAGGTCCAGCAGTACAAGGTCGGCAGGCATACCGGCTGCGATCGAGCCACCTTCGATCCCCAGCAGTCGTCTGGGCCCAGTGGCCAGCGCACGAAGGGCTGCGACCAGATCGAGTTCACCTGCCAGGACAAGTCGGTGCAGCAACGTGAAAACCAATTCGATGGACATGGCGCCCGCAGAGGCTAGGTCGAATTCGACATCCTTATCCTCAAGGGCGCGCGGTGCGTGGTCCGAAACGACCGCGTCAATAGTGCCATCGACCACTGCCGCGACCAGTGCCTCGCGGTCCGCTCGCGCGCGGGCGGGTGGCCATAGCTTAGCCATCGGGTCGAATTCGGCGATCGATGTTTCGTCCAAAAGCAGGTTGTGGATTGACACAGACGCCGTGACGGGAAGGCCGCGC
>CAZHDQ010000146.1:0-6709 GCA_964531595.1 uncultured Anaeromyxobacteraceae bacterium | reverse complement strand
GCATTAATATGTACCGGCTCGGACCCCGAGCGTTCTCGTCAACGAACCGGGAAGTTCCCGGTTCGCATGATTTCAAAGAAGTGCATCCCTGGTCGGCCCCGAAGGGCCGACCAGAGACTAAAGGGGGTAGTGAAAGAAAAGGAGGTTTGGGGAGTAAACCTCATCACGCACACTGATCTTAATGCATGTTGCGTGCCATATCAGTAACAGGCTGAAAAGGTAGACCAATGCCTGAAAGTGACGTTTGGGTCACTGTCTCAAAATGAAGCGGCTAGTGCAGTCGATTTGCCTTCTGCGGGCGTCCCGGCGTCTTATAGAAGGGGAAAGGTCAATGAAATGGCGCGAATTGATCCGCCTGTGCTTAAATGAGACAGATTTGAGGCGAGTGTTTCAAAAGAAACCACATTTGAACGGGTTCTCGACGGCGTCACCAACCGGCAGTGTCCAGCAGATCCCGAAGTTTCAGGGACAGGGCGATGTTGCCTTCCACCTTGAGCTTGCGTGCTGAAAAGGCGGTCATTTCGTTCAATCGCCCGGCCACTAGTTCCAGGAAGTCGGCCGATCCGATCCGGATTCGACAGTTCATCCTGGTGGCCGCTCCCTCATGGACCTTGGGGGCGGCGGTGTCCAGAGTCCAGACGCCACCATCCCGCCCGTCGATTACGAATTCGAAAACACCGCCTATCTTCCTGACGCGCTCGGGGTTGCTTTCCAACCGCTGCCGCAGCGTATCCCGAAAGAACTGCTCTGGGGAAGCGTGCTCCAAGATCCTTCCTCCGGGGGAGTGTGTCCGGTCGTTCGGATTGTAAGGCACGTGGAAAATCAGGGCAAATATCACGGAATGCAGCCTCGGCGTCCGATTCGATCGGGTCTAGAATGGGCAGGCCGTGAACCCTTGGAGGTGACGGTGCGGAGGCGGATGATGAGTGGCGGTTGGTGGTGGCGAATCGTCTTGGCTGCGGCCTGGTTGTGCGTGGCTGGCCCCTGGGCCTGCCGAACCACGGACAGGCCGGCAGCGGCGACCCCTGTGGAGGTGCCCATGGCAACGAATGGGCCGATGGAACTCGCAGTTGCGCGGGTCACGTTCGCGGGTGCCGATGGGCGGGCTACGACCTTTGCGTGCGAAGTGGCGGACACGCCTGCAGCGCGTGAGGTGGGCTTGATGCACCGGCGCACCCTGGCACCGGGCAGCGGCATGGTGTTCGTATTTCCTTTCGCCGAGCAGCAGGGGTTCTGGATGAAAAACACCCACATCGCCCTGGACATGGTGTTCATCGCATCCGATCGTACTGTTGTCGGGGTCGTCGAGAATGCACGGCCTTTGACGTTGGAACTACGCAGCGTTGAGGGGGCTTCACAGTTTGTCGTGGAACTGCCGGCGTTCACGGCTCGCGACCATGGGATCGGGCCGGGGACTCGGGTGGCGTTCGACCCGGCCCTGCCGGAAGTGACGCGATAGCGCCGTTTGGCGTGTTTCCGGAATCGTGCCTACAGCGAGCCTGCGATCCGCTTGACGAACGTCATTACGGTCTCGGTCGCCAGGTCGGCTTCCAGGTCCAGCAGCATCTCATGGCCGCTGCGCTCGAACCACACCAGGGTCTTGTCCTCGGACGAGACCTTCTTGTGGATGATCTGCGCGGCCTGCGGGTTCACGACCTGATCCTTGCGCGACTGCAGGATCACGATGGGTGCCTTGACGAACGACAGCATGTTCGTCATCCGCTGCGAGTAGTCCCACAATGACGCGAAGGCGCTGGTCGCGAACTTCGGGTAGTTCCGGTTTTCCTTTTCGGCCAGCGATTCGTCGTTGTAGGCCTTCGGACTTGGCCAGAACTTGATGAATTTCGCGATCATCGGGGTGATGAACGCCATCGGGTCAGCGAACCGCAGCGCTGCGGCGACCAGCGCCACACCAGCCACCTGGTCGCGATGCCGCGCGGCCAGTTCCAGCGCCACGAGGCCACCCATCGACAGGCCCACAACGATCACCTTGTCCACTTCCTTGCACAGGTCCAGCAGCGCGTTTTCGGCGTCCTCGTACCAGTCCTCGGCCGTCACGCCGTCCATGTCCTGATACTTGGTGCCGTGGCCGCGCAGGATCGGGAAGCGGTACGGTAGGTCGGCTGCATCCAGCGGCCCGACCAGCGAGTCAACACAATGGACGTCCGATGTGAATCCGTGCATCACCAGCACGCCCACCGGGGCCTTACCGGCCTTCTTCGAAGGCGAACGGGTGTAAGCGTAGCGCGGCAGCGACGACGGCTCGGTCTTGCGCACGATCGGCACTGTGACCGGTTCGTATTCGCGGCTGTGATCCATCAGGCCGCTGATCGCCACCATCACCTTCTTGGTCATCTTGGCCAGGTCCGCGCGGGTCGGGTCCTTAGCGGGCCGCTTGAACGTGATCGGCTTACCGAAGTTCACCGTGATCGGCGTTGGCTTAGGAAGCGGCAGGATCTCCATCCGTGGGTACGCTTCCGGCGGGAACGCTCGGCCGGTTCCAGAAAGGCCCACGGGGATGATCGGGGCGCCGGTCGCCAGTGCGACGCGGACCACGCCGCTGTGGCCGCGCAGCAGGCCCGTATCGTCCTCGGTCTCCCATCGCGGGATGTCCTCTTCACCAGGGATCGTGCCTTCCGGGAAAAGTACGACGGCCTTTCCGTTGTTCACTGCCTGAGCGATCTCGTCCAGGGCCTTGTTGTCCCCGCCGCGAGACACGTAAATCGAATCGGTCAGGTCGATCAGGCGGCGCAGCATCGGCCATTCCTTGAAATCGGCCTTTGCGACGAAGTAGAGGCGGCGCTTCGGGGCGGCCGCAAGGATCTGGGCGTCCAGCCACGACCGGTGATTGGATGCGATCAGGCAACCGCCGGTTGTCGGGATGTTTTCCTCACCCAGCACCTCGAGGTTGTACTGCGCGTCAAACTGAGTACGCAGCACGGTCTTCATGGTGTCGGCGATCTTGTCCTTCATCGGGTCGTACAGGCCGTGCCGCTTCAGCAAGTCCACCCCGGTCCCAACGAGCATGTCCACCGGCATCAGCGCCTTGTTCATCAATTCGTAACGTTCCATTCAGCAACCTCCATCAGGTCAGCGTGGAAATGTCCACCGAGCGATAGTTTCGGCATTTTGACACAACGCGTCAAGTACGGAGTGCTGGCGACTTGTTGTTTTGTTGGTTCGCGGCGTTAAGGGCCATGCCGCGAGGATTCGCCGTGTGTAACCGGGTTCGTCGACCCTCCGCCGCGTGCTAGACTCGCCGCGTGACCCCCTACGGGAAGGACGCCATGCCGAAAGCCGCCTTTATCGACCGCCTGCGCGCCGTGGCTGGAGAGGACGCTGTGTCCGTGCTGTACACCGATCGCGCAGCACACGCTGCCGATCGCTGGGCGCGAACCCGCCTGTCGCGAGTCGCCGGTGATCCTCCGAATGGCCTGCCTGACATCGTCGTCTGGCCCAGGGACGTGCGGACGGTTTCTCGGGTGATGCGTGCGTGCAGGGACGCTGAGATGCCGGTGGTTCCGTTCGGGGCCGGGACGGGCACATGTGGCGGAACGATCGTCTTGGAGGGCGGGGTCTCGCTGGACCTTTCCCGGCTGAACAAGGTGTTGCGAGTCGATGAACTGTCGATGTCCGTCCAGGTCGAGGCTGGCGTTTCGGGCGAGGAACTCGAAAAGGTGCTGGTCGAGCACGGATTCACCCTGGGCCACTGCCTGGCGTCGGCGGGCAGCGGGACCGTTGGCGGTTGGGCGGCGATGCGTTCGGCGGGCTGGTTCTCATCACGGTACGGGGTTTTCGAGGACATGGTTCTGGCGATGGACGTCGTGCTGCCGGATGGCGAGCTGGTGACCGTCGACCCGTCGACCCAAGAACGCCTTGGTCCCGACTTTCGCCAATTTTTTCTGGGTTCGGAGGGGACGCTGGGCGTGATTGTCCGGCTGCGGCTCGGCGTGCGTCCCCTGCCGACAGCGCGGCGTTTTTGTGCCTTCCGATTCATGGACTTGGAGATGGGCGTCGAGGCGATGCGCCGGGTGATGCAGCGGGGCTTGGCCCCGGCGTCGATGCGGCTTTTGGACCCGCTGGAAACCATGATCAACTACCCGGGCAGCGGAGGGGCGGCAGCCACGATGGGAGTCGTTCGGACGCTTGAGATGCTGCGACGCCTGCTGCGGTTGGACCTGGGCGGCCTGGCTGAATCGATGCTGTGGCCCGTGCTCAAGCAGGCTTTGGCGCATCCACTGGCGGTCCGCTTGGCCATCGATCAGATGCCGCTGGCGTCTATGTTGGTGTTCGGCTTTGAGGGCGATGACTCGCGGACGCGAGAGGACCTGGCGGAAGCGAAGGATCTGGTCCTGCGGGCGGAAGGCTTGGACCTTGGGGCAGAGCCGGCCCAGCACTGGTTCCGGCACCGACTCGAAGCGCCCCAGTACGAGGCGGCGATCTTCGATTCCGGCGGCTTTGTAGAAACGGTTGCCGTCACCGTACTGTGGCGCGATCTGCTTCGCGTTTACGGTCGGGCGCGGTCGGCTGCGGGCCACCGGATCTTACTGCCGGCCTTTTTTACGAACGCCTACCGGGAAGGGGTGGTCTGTCACTTTCGGATGATGGGGATGGGGGCCAGCCCTCGGCGCTCGCTGGAACTTTACGACTGGGCCCTTCCGCGGTTGATTGGTGCGGCGATGAAAGCCGGGGCGGCCGTGGCGCATGGCAGCGGGATTGGCCTGGCCAAACGTGACTTCACGCCAGACGAATTCCAGGGCGGCAGCCGCCTGTTCTGGGCCCTCAGACAGGCATTGGACCCGGGATTTCGTATGAATCCTCAGAAGGTGTACCCGACTACAGTGCCGGCTTTCCCGGATGACGATAGAGGCGAGCCAAGTGGCGGCCGGCCGGAAACGATGCTGTCCTGGGATCATCGGCTGGGGGACGGCGCGTCGGTGACACCTGAAGTGCCGGAAGAGATCCCTGAACTGCTGAGGATCGCCCGACGTTGCGGCCGCAAGGTTGTGTGTCAGACCGGTGAACTGCCTGTGGGTCGGAAGCGCGCGCGCGAAAACGCTTCCTCTGAACTGGCCATCCGCCTGGATTTGCTGGACCACGTCATCGACATGGACCCGGTGTCCGGCACCGTCACGGTGCAGACGGGGTTGTCGATGGTGCATCTGGAAAACTTCCTGCGCGAGAAGGGCTTCACCCTGGGATTCGTGCCGCGGCGGCTGCTGTCGTTGACGGTGGGTGACTATTTGGCGTCCACGTCGACGACGGCCGGCAGCCCGCTTTATGGTACGGTCCGCGACAATTGCATCGGGCTGTCGGCGATCCTGGGCGACGGCACGTTGTTTTCGGCGCGACCGGCGCCGCGTCGTTCGGCAGGACCGGACCTGATGCATTGCTTCATCGGTGCCCGCGGACGGTTCGGCATTCTGACGGCGGCGTGCTTCCGGGTGTTTCCTTGGCCCGTGGTGCGGGAGGCGGTTGCGTTCGGCGCCAACGACCCGGTAATGGCCGTGTCGGCGGTCCGGAGCTTGTTGGTACGGGATGTGCGCCCCGAATGGGCGCTGATGGTCCTGCGGTCCCCGACGGCTCGCAGCCACCGTCATCGCGTGCGGGTCGTCATCCAGATGGGCGGTTCGCGCCGGCAAGTCAGCCATGGTATGGCGGTGATTCGTGACGTTATGGAGCCGCTGGGCATGGACCCTGAACCCATCCGGGCGGAAAATCGTCTGGCGCCACCGGCGAAGCGGTTCCCTTCGGTCGAGCGCTGGCTGCCGATGGACCGGGTCATGGCGGTGGCACGGCAGCTTGGAGGCGACGCTCATCTCGAGGTGCCCGAGGTGCATTTGACTCACTTCAGCCTGCACGGAGCGACGGTCCGTCTGCTGTTACGCGAGGATGGGCACAGGGTCCCCGACAGCCTTGACGAAGTGCTGCGGGGTCCAGCCCACGAAGGCCCGCTGGCAGCGGTCTCCGACGTCCTAAAACAACAATTGGATCCCGACGACCTGTTGGCCCCGCCGCCGGACGAGTAGTCGTAGCCTCATTTTCACACCGGCAATTCGCGCGTATGGATCCGACCTTTTTCCTTTGTATTGAAAGCGCTATGCTGCTTTTGCGTCAGTTCAAGCCGGCGTTAACGAGGTAGGCGGATGCAGAAACGTCACCCCGGGATGAAGTTGTGGGTGGGGGCGGTCCTGCTGGGTGGCCTGCTGGGGCTTTGCGCGGACAGCTTCGCGGACGACACAGGCCCTTCGGATGTCACATCAGGCGGCCAGCGCCTAGTGCTCGTATTCGGCAGCGATCGGGACTTCTACCCGTACGAATGGCTGGACGATTCCGGCAATCCCCGAGGCATGAACATTGACCTGATGAGGGCACTGGCGCGCGAGTTGGACTTTGAGGCCCGGTTTCGACTGGGACGTTGGGCCGACATGCGGCAATCCCTCGAGGTTGACGGTACTGTCGATGTTTCCGATTTGTACCATTCTGAGTACCGTGCCCGGTCGGTCGATTTCATCGAGCCCTATGCGATCGTCTGGGACCAAGCGTGGGTTCGTGATGGCGAGCGCGAGATCCGATCGCTGGACGACCTTGCAGGGCTGCGAGTACTGGTTCAGGAAAAAGGATTTTCCCAGGAATATCTGGAAACCTGGGGGAAACCGGCCCTGGTTATCGGGTTGGACAGCGAAACAAATGTGCTGCGTGAGCTGTC